>JALHTN010000301.1 GCA_022865865.1 Anaerolineales bacterium | reverse complement strand
TCGAAGCGGATCACTTCGACATACAAATCCGGATCAGGCGGCACCAGATTCTTCCAGGTCATCGCGTTACCTGGACCGCCATTATAAGCTGCTAGTGCTCCGTAAAGATCACCGCTCATAAACCCCCGTTGTCGATTTAGGTAATCGCTGCCCAAATTGATGCTCACCAGCGGTCGATAAAGGTCCTCATCCGTATAATTGGGAGGCCAATCAGCATTCGC
Organism: Anaerolineales bacterium; assembly: GCA_022865865.1. The sequence goes on along the minus strand of JALHTN010000301.1, from coordinate 13,496 downwards.
GGCAATTTCACGACCGGTGCTGGGGATGATCTGCATCAATCCCCGCGCTCCAGCAGAGGAGCGCACAAAACCTTCGAACAAACTTTCCTGCCGCATAACACTGAACAAAAACAAGGGGTGAAAATTGTATTCCTGGCTTGCTGGCATGACCAGCTCCCGGTAATACGGTCCGAAGCGGGTATGATTGAAATAGACTGGCGCTCTCATTGTCTCAGCATCATCCATACCAACCTGGTCAAGCACCTGCCTGGCAGCAAAGATCGCTGTCCTGTAAAGTCCTTTTTCCAACAAGTGATTAGCTAACCGGTAAGAATTCGCTGGATCAGCTTCAACCGATAAGCGCAAATCCTCAAATTCAGCTCTGGCAGCTTCATATAACCCTAAGCGCAAGAACTCGTTACCTCGCTGGAATCTCACATCTCCAGCAAGAGACCCCGGGCTGGATAAGTTCGTTTCTTCTGGCAATCCGAATATCGTCCGCATCCATTCTTCTGCCTCTTGTTGCTCAGAATCTAAATCAATGGATAGATCGTATTCTAGAGGCAGCGTGAACGGTTCGATCTCGGCCAGGAGATCCCCTGCGCGTTCGCTGTAATAACCGGTCGGATCGATCAACACTGCCTGTTCCCAGGCAGCATTCGCAGCCTCTTCCTGACCTATGGCACTTCTTGACTTACCAATCCAGAAATAGGCTGCTGAGCGTATTTCTATATCTGTAGAAAACGCTAAAAGCTTCTGGAAGAGCTTTTCCGTAGCCACATAATCTGCCAGCCGATATCGGGTGATGCCAGCCAGGTGAAGAGCCTCTTCAGCCAGCTCAGATCCTGGGTATTCGGACACAATTCGCGCCCATATTATGGCGGCCTGGTCCAGCTGGTCACCGCGCTCTGCGATCCTGGCAGCCTGGAAAAGAAACTCTGCTGCCCGGGGATGAGCAGGAAACTGGTCGACGAAATCCAGAAGAACTTGAGTCGCATCACGATATTCCCCCATCTGGAACCATAATACTTCTCCAGTTTGTTCCCAGGCATCATCCCAGACTTCAGCTTCGGGATGGGATTGAATGATTTCACCCCAAATATCCAGAGCAGCCTGGTGATCTCCAAGAGCACTTTGTGACAGGCCTTTGTAATACATCGCTGTGGCGATATCTGGTGAGCCAGCCTGAATAGTACGGTCGAAGGCAGCAATTGCTACCGCATATTGTGCTGCATAATAGTCCACCAAACCTCTCTGCAGCTCGTCCACGAGCACCCCGGCCTCAACCAAATCCACCAGTGCTAAGTAAGAATCGTAGGAAAGTGGGTAGTTCATTACTGCGTCCAGATATGCAGCTTGCGCCAGCTCAGTTTCCCCAATGGAGATGTACGCCTGACCAATCAAATAATCCAATTGAGCGCGCATATAATCATTTGCAGTACGGGAATAAAGATCCTCATATGCCACAATAGCTGTCGCCAGTTCCCCTGAGAAATCATAGGCTTGCGCCATCTTAAATTCGATATCCAAGCTGGAATCCAAACGGGGCGCTCCCAGAGCAGCCTGGTATGCCGCGATGGCACCCTGGTAATCCCCAGCCGCGCTGAGTACATCCCCACGCAACTCGCTCACATAGCTGTCGATTACTCCAGGACGCAGATCAAGGTATTTTGCATACTCCTCCGCTGCGGCAGGATAATCCCCTTGCGCTTCATATACCTGCCCTAACACAAAATACACCTCCGCCAGCTGCGGAAGTTCGCTGCCCGGGGAGATCAACGCCTCCAGCTGATCCTGTGCTTTAAGCAGCTCCCCAGCCAGGAAATTAGTGCGCGCGATTCCCAAACGAGCAGCAAACTGCACTTCTTCATCCGGGCTGGTCTCCAGGGCATGCCGAAATTCCGTCAAAGCACTTTCCCAATCACCAAGAAAGATAGCCCGGTCACCCATCTCAACTCGCACAAATGGGAGCGGCGTTGGTGTTGCTGTAGGCAGAGGCGTATTCGTCGGCAGCAACGTGGGCACTGGAGACGAACTTGCTGGCGGCTGCGGCGTAGTTTGATCCGCTGACCAGGCAGGCAAACTGCACGCCCCAATTCCCACCAGCAGGACCAAAAAAAGGATGCAAATTCTAACTTTGTCCACGATGGAAAACTATAACCCAAGCGATCAAGGGTGTCAATCCTGGGCAATCCGGCTGTTAGACAACCCACCCTGTACAGAACACTTGTTCTATTTTATAATCGATTCACCTGCTTTGGAGAGGCAAGGACAAATATGCAACACACCGGCTGGCTGCTTGATCTGTTTGCTGACCCGCAGGGCGGGGTGGTCCTCTGGCTGCTGGGGGATGATGGCGGGCGCTACCGTTTTCAGCAGCCTTTCCCGATCACCTTCTATGCGGCTGGACCCCCAGCGCGCCTGCGTGACCTGTGGCGTTTCCTGGAGAACCAGCCCGTTCCGCTGACTCTATCCAGGACAGAACGCCGCGATCTATTCCAGGCGCAGCCGCTCAGCCTGCTGGCCATTCAGGTCGCTCAGCCCATACGCCAGCCGCGCCTCTTTCAGCGGGTAGCCAAGCGCTTCCCCGAACTGACTTATTACGATGCTGATGTAAAGCTCTCCCTGCGCTATGCGGCAGTTCATCATGTCTTTCCCCTTGCCCGCTGCCGGGTGCGGGTCAGCGACACTGGAGATGTGGAAGAGATCAGCGCGCTTGATTTACCCTGGAAACTGGACCCCGCTCCTCCTTCCCTGCGCATTCTGGACCTCGAACCCGACAGCGATCCGGCACACGCCTCCCCCACCCACCTGCGCCTGCGCTTCGAGCGCTTTACATACCGTCTGCCGTTGGAACCCGTGCGCCCCTTGTTGGTTGGGCTGCGTTCCATTATCAATCGACACGATCCTGACCTGCTGCTCACCTCCTGGGGCGATACCTGGCTGATGCCCCACCTGCTTGATCTTTCCAGCCAGGCCAATCTGGCTCTACCTTTCAATCGCGAACCTGGCCTGGCCCCCGCTCACAAACCTGAGCGTACTTACTTCTCTTACGGGCAGGTGGTTCACCAGGGGCGCCAGGTGCTGCTCTTCGGTCGCTGGCATATCGACAGATATAACGCCATGCTCTTCCATGACTACGGGATGCACGGCATTTACGAATTAGCGCGCGTCACCTCCTTGCCAGTGCAAACCGTAGCTCGTGTTTCTCCCGGCAGCGGTATTTCCGCGATGCAAATGCTGACTGCTCTGCGCCAGGGAATCCTGGTGCCCTGGCACAAGCAGCAGGCAGAGCGCCCAAAATCCATCTTAGATCTGATGCGTTCTGATCAGGGCGGCCTGGTTTACCAGCCCACGATCGGTTTGCACTACGATGTGGCTGAGATCGATTTCATCTCCATGTACCCCAGCATCATGGTGCACTTCAACATCTCCCCGGAGACGGTCGGCTCCAGCCGGGCAATCGCAGACGCGGCACCTGAGCTCGCTTTCCCCGGTGACCCGCAGCCTCAGGGCCTGGTGCCGCAAACCCTGGCCCCACTGCTTGAGAAGCGTCTCGCCCTTAAGACCAGCCTGGCGACTCTGCCAGCCTGGCATCCCCAACGCAAAATCTACCAGGCGCGCGCCTCAGCCCACAAATGGCTCCTGGTCACCTGTTTTGGCTACCTGGGCTACAAGAACGCCCGCTTCGGGCGCATCGAAGCCCACGAGGCAGTCACCGCTTACGGGCGGGAAGCGCTCCTGCGTGCCAAAGAGGCTGCCGAAGACCTGGGGTTTGAGGTGCTGCATCTCTACGTAGACGGCATGTGGGTCGCCAGGCCCGGTGCCTCCCAGGTTCTCGATTTCCAGCCGGTGCTGGAGGCCATCAGCCAGCGCACCGGTTTGCCCATCGCACTGGAGGGCATTTACCGCTGGATGGCATTTTTATCGTCTCGCCAGGATGCACGCGTGCCGGTTGCTAATCGCTATTTCGGGATTTTCCAGGATGGCTCAGTCAAAGTACGCGGCATCGAAGCCAGGCGGCGGGATACGCCCGCCTTTATCAACCAATTACAGGCTGAGATGCTTGCCAAACTGGCGCACGTCTCTCGGGATACACCAGCAGATAACTATCTGCCTGGTGTGCTGGCCCTGCTGCGCCGCAATCTGGCCGCGCTGCGTGCGGGGCGTTTGCCTCTGGAGCAGATGCTGGTTGCTCAAAAACTCAGCCGCGCCCTGGACGAATTCCGCAACCCTTCCCCCGTGGCACATGCCGCGGCGCAGCTGCAGGCTGCGGGCAAGTCTACCAGCCCTGGTGAGCGTGTTAGATACCTGTATACGCGTGGCGAGCCGGGAGTCTATGCCTGGAACCTGCCCCAACCCCCGGACCCAGCCAGTGTGGATGTGGATCGCTACAGCGAGCTGCTGCTGCGCGCGGCCACCACCCTGCTGGAACCATTCGGGGTCAGCAAGCAGCTGCTCAGCCAGTGGCTGTTCAGCAATGCCGCCTACAATGCCCCACCAGGTGTGCTGCCCGGCGCGGCGCATACCGCCTTACCTCTGTGGAATGCCCCTCACCTGCTGGAAGGATGATCCCTGGCAGGCGGTTTGGATACTATCCTGGGTTATGCTATACTTGGTTCACCCAGCCAGCCGGAGCATTCGGCAGGCTAAAATTATGCTGGCATCAGGAATAAAAAATGCCGCTTTATGAATATTCATGCTTAGATTGCCATACCAAATTTGACGCTTTGCGCACGTTCAAGGAAGCTGATGAATTGATCGCCTGTCCTGACTGTGAGAGCATGGATACAGCGCGCCTGCTCTCCCTGTTTTTCGCTCATTCAGATGGGCGCACGATCACACAGAGCGCTCCTGCCTGCACCTCCTGCAGCACCCATGCCTGCAGCACGTGCGGGGTGAACTGATCCCCTTCTTTAATTAATATACCTGTTCTCCTGAACCCGTGGGATATAAGACCTGCGGGTTTTTTGCAACCTTTGGCCCTGATTTGCGTAGACCATAATAGAAAAGGATAAACAGGAGAATAAAATGTCTAACCAATATAATAAGCTTTACCGTTCGCGTGATAATCGTATGCTTGGTGGTGTCTGTGGTGGCCTGGGCGAATACTTCGATATCGATCCGACCCTGGTGCGTGTGCTCTTCGTTTTCGGAGCCTTTCTCGGAGTTCCAGGTGCGCTGGTGTTGATTTACCTGGTCATGTTGATCATGGTGCCCCAAGAGTCACAGGTGGTGACTGAGGTCCAAGCCGCATAACGTTGTCATGTAACCCGGCTGGGTATGAACTCGAGCCCACCGCGTTGCTCCTCCCCCATACATCCGGTAGCCTGTCTGCCGGATGTATTTTTTCAATCATTCACCATCATTAAACCTGGTCATGCGGCTCAATATGGACGGAAACATCCGCAATTTCTGGCAGCCGGCGGCTTAGCTCGTTTTCCAGCTGGGATGCAAGCTGATGGGCCTGGGTGACCGGCAAATCAGGCTCGACGGTGCATTCCAAAGACATATAGATCAGATTGCCATCTGCTGGGTTGCGCTGCATGCGGATATTGTGTGGATTGGACAGGTGAGGGATGTCTGCGACCGCAGATTCCACCTCGGAGCGCACAGCGCTGCTTACTCGAATTGATTCCCCGCTTAACTGCTGAACCTGAGTGGAGGCCAATTCTATATGCGTGTGAACCCATTTGATTTCCGGACGGCGCTGAAGAATGTCCTGTTCTAATTGATCAACCAGTGTGTGCGCCTCTCCCAGAGATAATTGCGGGTCCACTCCGATATGAACTTCCAACGCCAGATCATCATTATAGCGGTGCGCCCAGATCTCGTGCACCGTCAGATCCAGGTCTGCTGCAGCATGTTTGACCGTGGAAAAAAGGTCACCTGCATCTAGTTCCGACTGGCGTGCGGCTTCGATTTGGACAGTCACGTCGCTGACCCCATCCAATGATAGCAAACGCCGCCGGACTTCATCAGCGATCACATTGGCTTCACGCACCGTCTTCTCCGCTGAAACACGTACATGCAGGTCTATGGCTGCACTACCAGCTGCCCCCCGGCTGCGTACCCGGTTAAACGATTCAATCCCTCCCACATCATCCACTACCTGCGCGATCTGGCTCGGGTCAAAGGCGGCCTGGTCAACCAGCACCGGCAGTATTTCACGCAAGATATCCACCCCGATCTTGGCGATCATTAACGCCACAAAGGCTGCCAGCAGTGGATCAGCTTTCGGGAACCCAAGACCAACCAACAAGAGCCCGATTAATACCGAGAGAGAAATCAGGATGCTGGCCCGGGTGTGCAGGGCATCCGCTACCAGTACTTCGCTCCTCAATTTCCTTCCCTGCCGCAGTTCGTAATAGCTGGTCCCACCCTGGATCAGCATGCTGACCACGATGGCTGCGATGGTCCACAGGTTAATTTCCGGGACTTCATCACTCCACCAGCGAGCCCAGGCGGTCTGCAGCAGCTGCCAGCTGGTTAGAAACAATAGAAAGGCGATGCTCAGGGCGGCGATCGTCTCGAATTTGCGATGTCCATAGGGATGGTTGCTGTCCGGTGGTCTGGCAGCCAGGTTTAGCCCTACCAATCCCACCAGGTTTGAGATGCCATCGAATAAGCTGTCCAGGCCATCCGCTACCACGCTGAGTGCACCCGTTGCCAACCCCGCAGCCAACTTGATCGCCGTGGCCAGGAAATTCAACAACATGGTGATGATCAGCACCCAGCGGATCCTGCGTAAATCACGCAGCTCTGTTGCCTGGTAACCATCGTCAATCCATTTTCGATCAGCCATAATAAGATTCGATTATACTGGGATTACTGGCCGGTTCCGTAATTCAGAACCAACAGCTCAGATATGAGACCGCGTTTTGCGGCATCCCGATTGATATTTCTTCTGGCTTTTAAGCGTTCAATACGAAAACCTTGATATGCCCTTTCAAAAAAATCGTCCTGTGGGTCCACATTGTGTGGATCGGAATTACTCAACATGAGCTTCCCACCTTTTGCATTCAGGGTACGGTAGAATTCTGCTAAGCGCAGCTGCTGGCTGTCGTCAAAGATTTCCTTCGAATAAGATGTGAAATGAGCAGTGGTGCTGAGCGGGCGGTATGGCGGGTCAAAGTACACCAGGGTGGTATCATCCACAAAATCCGCAATTTCTTCAAAATCACCATATTGGATGGATACTCCCTGGAGCAGAGCCGCGGCATTGTGGAGGTTGTCGGCATCCAATAAGCGCGGATTCTTGTATCTCCCAAAGGGCACATTGAATTCACCTTTTGAATTCATGCGAAATAAACCATTATAACCGGTGCGGTTTAAGAACAGCATGTAAGCTGCCCTTCTGGCCCAACGATGATCATACTCCTGGTACTTCACCGTATTTCGCTGCTGGTTATATTTCGCTCTGATCTGGTAATAGAAATCCTGGCGGTGGTCGTGATCCAAATCCGAATAGCGTGTCTCTATCTCCCCCAAGCAAGCAATCAACCTATCCACATCTTTCTGGATGGTTTTATAGACCAGGATCAGCTCCGGGTTGACATCCGCCAGCAGGCACTCACGGACTGCGAAAGATTGGAGAACCTTGAAGAACAGCGCACCGCTGCCTACAAAAGGTTCTGCATAGCGAGAGATCTCTCCGCTGAGCAGTTGGGGAGGGAAGTGGGCTTCCAGCTGCGCCAGTAGCTGGCGTTTACCGCCCGCCCATTTTAGAAATGGATGTGCTTGGGTATGATCAGAATTGACCGGCATTTGCATCGCTACACTGCCGGTATTCTATCAGGTGATGTTCGTAAATGGGGTTTTCAGACCTGAACCTGGTTAAGAAGATAGAATGCTGAAACTTTGCACCTTAGCTTCTTGTTTGCAGTTTGAGAATTTTTATCGACCCACGGCCGATAGCGGTTTATATCCCTCAAAGGCTGCCTGAATTGCAGGAGGCTGCTGGGGCGCTTGAATAAGAGCTGCCTGTTCCATTGACCCTTGATGCGAAGGTCGAGATCTGCTTCGCTACCTGGCTGCTCTCACAGAAAGGGCATGAAACTTCACCCACTGAGTTCGCACTGCGTACCAGCTCCTCGAAGGGTGTCCCGCAATCCTGGCAGACAAATTCAAAAATCGGCATTTATTTCTCCTTGTTGATCAAACCTGACAGAAATATCCAGCGTGGTTTGATAACTGCAATGCTTTTCTTCAGTTTTAGATGCGCAAACGTAAAAAGGTTACAAATTCAGGCAAACGAATTTCGGGATCCTTTACTATTCCACCTTCATTTCGAGCGCTTTATCATCTAGCAGCTGCTTCAAGCGCGGGTGGTTTGCGTATTCACCGCGGTATTCCTCGGGAAGTAAGGATGCAATCTGGCACATGATCTCGTCGGTATAGCCCTGCAGGGCCTGTTCCCTTCCTTCCCTCGAGACAGGTGCAAATCTGATCGCTTCGCCGAACACAACCTTCACCGGAGAACGTCTCAAGCGCTTCAGATTTGCCAAAATCAATCGATCTTCGCTTCCTACGATGCTCACCGGCAGCACCGAGATGCCGGTTTTTGAAGCCAGGTAAGCAGTCCCAGGTTGTCCAGGAAGGAGCCCGCCAGTTTTGCTGCGCGTACCCTCGGGAGAGATGATCAAAACCCCCCCTTGGTTGAGACGCTTCATCACTTCTCTCAGGGCAGCGAAATCGGCCTGGTACCGATCTACAAAGATGGCACCTACAATTTTTCCGAGCCAGCGGCGGAAAGCATAGTTCTTGTGATATTCCGCCACCATGACGATGTAATCCCGCTTATCGATCACAGAAAAGACCATCAAGGCATCCAACACGCCCAGGTGATTTCCAGCCACAATCAATGCCCCCTCCCTGGGTTGTGAATCCAAATTGTAAAACTTGATATCCAGGATTGCTTTGACCAACATTCGATTAAGAAAACGAACGATGCGATCGATCATCACCTACCCCTTCAAATGGGTTGGACTGGCTTAGTATATCAAATCCTAGGAAAGCAAAGCGCGATCTAAACAAAAATATTGCTGTTGAACGATCACCAAATTCTTGCCCCATTGGCGAATCGACTATACAATGGAGTAGTTAGATCTACGACACATCCTAGGAGGTCAGTCATGAATATCGATCCTCAAAGTGGAGCACAGCTGCTCCAATCTTTTTTGGAACCCTGGCATCGCTCAATCGCCGATCCCGCATCCGCCCAAGATGCGGTCCTTCATAACCTGATCGTCGATTATGCCAAGACAAAGTACGGTCAGGATCATGGGGCTGGGAATATCGAGACGCTGGAAGATTACCAGCGCGCCTTCCCGGTAGCCACTTATGATGACGATTACAAAGCCATCATCGAGAGGGTTATGGCAGGAGAGGTCGACCTGCTTTTGTGGGAAGAACCAATCGGGTGGGCGATCACCCGCGGCACAACCAAAGGTGAATCCAAGTTCATCCCCGTGACCCCCACCGATATGGGCTTGCGCACCAGCGCAGGCCGGGCGATGATGAATTATGTGGCGACATCCCAGCGTTTTGATTTATTCGCCGGGGTCAACCTGAACCTTAATTTCCCCTCCGTGGTGGGTACGGTTTCTGTTGGCGAGCGCCAGGTGGAGTACGGCTACAGCTCCGGCATCTACACTAAGTTCGTTTCCAAAACCACACCCATCAAATCTGCTCCCACCCAGGATGAGATCGACGCCCTGGGTGGCGGCAAAACCGAAAGCGACTGGAACCGCCGCTTTGAATTGGCTTATACAACCTGCAAGGAGCAAAATGTCACCCTGGTGGGAGGGGTATGCCCTACTGCGCTGCGATTTGGCCGCTACCTGAACAAGAACCACAAGGTCTATCCTAAGGACTTATGGCAAACCCAGATCATGACCCTGGGCAGTGTGGCAGGCATCAATACCAAGTACCAACCGGCTTTAAATGCCATGTACGGCCCCGCAGTGATCAGGGAGATTTACGGCGCTACAGAAGGAATGTTTGGTCAGCAGCTGGATGAAAAACGTGCCTGGGTGCCCAATTACGACCTGTTCTTCTTCGAAGTACAGGTGGGTAATAAAATAATATTACTGCACGAAATGCGTCCCGGCGAGCGAGGTTCACTGATCGTCTCCACTCCTATCCTGCCGCGCTACCGGATTGGCGACCTGGTTTTAGCCAAGGAAGCGCCTTATTTCCGCTGCATTGGGCGCGAGGAATGGTGGGTTCCCCTGCGCTATGGCTGGGACGAATTTATGTCTTTCAATTTGGGTCGGTTGTAGGTTTATTCTCGCTTGCGGGTGAAGCTGCCGACGATGATTGATAAACCGACGGCGATCAGCACCAGGGCGAAAATGAACTCCCAGCGCAGCACATTACCCAGACCGATGCCGATAAAGACAAAGGCCAGGATGATGGTACCGGTGACCGGTTTACGGTAGGCTGGGATCAACAAGCGCAGCAGCACTTCGAAGAGCAGGATCACGCCCGCACCCAGGAAGATCAAACCCCAAACAGAAAAGTCGCCTGGAAATCCAAGCGTCCATTCAGCCTGGTTGGCAAAAAGGATCTCCTTGATCTGGTCTAGGTAACCGAGCTGGTTGAGCAGCAAGACCGCTCCTGCCCAAATCAATATGCAGGCCCAGATTATCGACCCCAGCGGATCGCGGCGGTACTTTTCGTCGGGTGATTTCTCCTCGCGCTTTTCTAGTTCTTTTTCGTTCTTTTCTTCAGTTTTCTCGTCAGGCATCGTGCCCTCCCTTCTGTTTCCCTGCAGTGAACAATCTTTATATTGACAGCATACCTATACGGGAACGGCACCAATAATTACATCAACCATAACATTTTAAGTCACTTCCCCCATAAAAGTATAGCAGTAGCTCTTGATAGAATCAAGTAAATCCGATTGATAAATCATCCCACAGACCAGCCTGTAAGCCGCATTCTGTCCAGCGGTATGAACCGCCTGAGTGGCCATCTATCTGGGCTGCAGGTCTCCTTGCAGCTCTTGCAGCCTACCCGGGATTACATCCCCATTGCTGGGGAAGTGAGGCGAGCAGCCTCTGGTCCCTGCTTGGCCTTGCTCCCTTTGGAGGTTGCCTGGCCGCCCTCATTGCTGAGGACGCCGGTGGTCTCTTACACCACCTTTTCACCCTTACCGGAAACCGGCGGTATGTTTCTGCGGCCCTATGCGGCAGGTTGCCCCGCCCCGGGAGTTACCCGGCAAAGTGCTCTGTGGAGTGCGGACTTTCCTCGGCTCTGGCAAGCAGAACCGCGACCACTCAGCCGGCCTGTGGTGAGGGGATCATAATCGTAATTATATAGGGTGTCAATGAAATTATGGGCGACAGATAGCTTGTTCTGGGCGAAATTCTTGATTGATTTCCATGGGAGGCAGGATGTCAGCTTCTTGTCAGGCAAAGTCGCAGGTCCTGTCCTTGATCGGACAGACTGAGTGAAAAGAGTCTCAATATCAACGCGTCGCTTGAAAGGATGGTGTAGGGAATTACTTATCCAATGGGGATTTTTCCTCTCCGTTGGCTCATCACAATGACATTGCATTTGTTGTCACTCTGAGCCGCAGGCGAAGAGTCTCTACAGCTCAGATTTCATGTGGATCCCAGGTGAGGGGGATTCTTCGTCGCCTAACGGCTCATCAGAATGACATTAGGTTTGTTGTCACTCTGAACCACAGGTGATGAGTCTCTTCAACCAAGTTTTCATGTGGTTCCCAAGTATGCGAGATTCTTCGTTACTATCGGCTTATCAGAATAAAATTTCGTTTATTGTCACTCTGAGCCGCAGGCGAAGAGTCTCTGCAGCGCAGATTTCATGTGGTTCCCAGGTATGGAAGATTCTTCGTCGCCGTTGGCTCCTCAGAATAAAATTTCGTTTATTGTCACTCTGAGCCACAGGCGAAGAGTCTCAGCAGCGCAGATTTGATGTAGTCCCCAGGTGAGGGGGATTCTTCGTCGCCTCCGGCTCCTCAGAATGACAAATCTTTTATTGTCACTCTGAGCATAAGCCTCGTCCCTGGTGGACAGATCCCGGAACAGGGCCAATGGCAAGAGTTCTTTACTAGTTCTTCTGAAGTCAGATTTTATTGGAGAAAGAACCTTCATCCACGAGTTTAAAAGTAAATTTGATATTTAGTATTAGATCAGAGGGTAAAAACTCAAAGGTATCGTCAATGGATCAAAGGTATTCGTATCGGATGAACGAGAATCAAGCCCTACTCACTATAATTTTCGAAGCACTGTCTCGGGGTGGGGAGTCCGGAGTATATATTCAAATTGCCAACCTCTTCGTCTTTGAACCAGACACCATATTCCCCAACCTGCAGCACACCAAGATCAAAATTTACCGAACCTCCCCCGGAACAATTTTCCGTACAGGGCAGCGGAAAGCGTGAGGTTTCTGTCAAAACAAATTTTGATTCAAAGCGGATTTGATACTTATCCTGTTCAATGACCACAGTGCCTGTTTGCGAGACGGGCCGGGTGCAGGTACTGGAATAACAACCCTGAGGGGAAACCTCCGCCTGCATGCTGCCCTGGTCGTCATACCAGAAGCACATCGTCCCCCAATCCTCAATAATCCCCTGTTGAGTGGATCTGCGAAAACCCTGAAAAAAGCTGACCAAAACAAATCCAATAGCAAAGGTCAGCATACCCAATACAAATATCCAGACTCTTCTCCAGCGCACACGCTTCATAGTAATGGCCCTTCCTGCTCTAATCTTGTTTCGATGGATAATGGGGCAAACACAACTTCTTAATCGATACAAATTTCCACGTAGCGACCCTTTTCGAGCCACACCCGGCAGCCGAAATTTTCTTTCCATGGTGAACAGAGACCCACCTGCTCAATGTCTTGAGAATTCGATTCAGAAATCCGATCCCCATCTGGGATCAGCCTGCCTGTCTCATCTGTTTTCATAACCTGGTCAGGGTCCGCCAGGCAGCCACTCTCACAATCCACGCTATCACGACAGGCTTTGCCACCATCTGTGGTGGGGAAATTGCAGCCCGGTCCGCTGAAACCCAGCACTTCCCAGCGACCCCCTTCCGCCAAACAAGCTGCATACAATACCGCATCCGGGGTTGGGAAGCCAGGCGGAAATTCGGTCGGATCAGCCAATTCTTGCGTTGGGTTGGTTTTTTCAACTGTACCCGTAGTTTGCTTGGTAGGGATCACCTGGCATGCACCTGCCAGGCAGGCCAAGACCATCATAACCAGCACGAGCATCGCTAATTTGAGCTGACGATTTCCAGGAATCAATTTTTGAAGGAACATGCTTTACCTTTACATACGATCGGAATCCTTGCTTATACTACTGTTAGCTATCGATAAAAGTTCCCCTCAACAATCCTGATATATAATGGAACCAATATTTTGAACTCAAAATCAAGCCACGAAAAATCCTATCATCTCACCCCAAAGGAAAAGCATAACCAATGATGAATGATCAAATTCCGATCTCAGCAGAAGAAGCCTACCTGAACCTGCACCGCCGC
>JALHTN010000029.1 GCA_022865865.1 Anaerolineales bacterium | reverse complement strand
GCCATCATTCCCGACGAACTGCTCAGCCCGGTTGGCGTATTCAAAGAACGATTGAGTCAGTCTGCGCTCTTTGCGAAAATGAACACTGTGTCAGACGTGGATGCGCACACGGTGTACGATTGGTTACTGGCGAGGGGAATGAAATTTAATCTCGGTTCGGACGAAGAGACCGAACTCACCGAGACACAGGTTCTGTTGCAGTGCAAGATGTACATCGCTGCTTTGCGCATCGCAAACGAATTTGGCTGTGATACGATCGGCATCCAGTACCAGCAGGGGTTGAAAGACTTGACGCCGGCGTCCGATTTGGTCGAAGGCTTGCTCAACAATGTGGATCGTCCACCGGTTTACGATGAAATCACCGGTAAGGAGTTATTCGCAGGGGAAGCGCTTCCGCATTTTAACGAAGTGGACGAGGGCGCCGGAATCGACGCGCTAATTACGAATCGCCTGTGGAACGTTTTGGGATTCGCGCCGGAGACCACGTTGCACGATGTGCGCTGGGGACTCAAGATCGGCGACCAATTCGTATGGATTCTCGAAATCTCGGGTGCGGTGCCGCCCGCGCATCTCGTTGGGGGCTACGCCGGCGCGATGGGTGAGCGCCAACCGCCGATGTATTTTCCGCTAGGTGGCAGTACGGTCAAGGGTATCAGCAAACCTGGATGGGTTGTGTGGAGTCGCGTCTTTGTCGCGAAAAATCGGCTCAACTGCGACCTTGGCCTGGGCGAGGCGGTGAGTGTGCCAGATGAAGTCGCCCACGACAATTGGAAACAGACCACCGAACAATGGCCGATGATGCACCTGGTTATGCGCGGTATAACGCGCGATCAGTTTATGGCGCGCCACAATGCTAATCACATCCAGGTAGTTTACGCGCCGAGTGAAGCAGATGCGCGTCGCGCCCTGTTCACCAAAGCTGCTGCAATGAACGAGCTTGGTATCAACGTTTCATATTGCGGTGAAATATAGACAAGTTGACAGGCTAAAAGTGTTGATATAAAGGGCCAGGAGCTTCTGTCTGGCCTTGGATAGGATAATGGCGACTTACTTGAACGTTCCGAGTAAGGCAATACCCGATTCCATCCGTGGATGTTCCGGCAGATGGAAGGTACATGTGTAATTTCTTCAATGGCTACTTTCTGGTGCTGGCTTTGATGTGCTTAAGACGCTTCATTACGTCATTCTCGCCGCGACCAAAATAATCGTGCAGTCGCAAATAGTCCGCGTACAACTGGTCGTAAACCTGCCGGTGCTCAGGGCAGGGCATGAACACCTCATCTTTCAGGCGAGCCATCTTTTGAGCGGCAGATTTTATATTGACCGAGATGATGAACGAGGATGGCCAACTGTCCCACCGTTATCTGGAGAATGAGGCCGGTCTATTGGCGACAGTAGATGATTACGCATTTTTAACCTGGGGTCTGATTGAATTATACGAGTCCACCTTTGCCGTACAGTATCTGGAGGCGGCGCTGCTCCTGACCGATCAATTGATAGTACACTTTTGGGATGAGGAAGACGGTGGTTTCTACTTTACCCCAGATGATGGCGAAGAATTGCATGTGCGTCAGAAGGTCAGCAAGGATAGAGATTTGCCATCCGGAAATTCGGTAGCCATGATTAATCTACTTCGATTGAGTCACATGACAGCCATTCCTACCTTGGAAGCGAAAGCTATGGATATTGTCTCAGCATTTGCCCTGCAAATCGAAGGAGCTCCTTCAGATTACAGTTTGTTGATCAGTGGAGTCGATTTTGGTATCGGGCCAGCGTACGAGGTTGTCATCGCTGGTGATCCCATGGCGGCCGATGCACAGGCGATGATATCAGTGTTGAGACAAAAATACTTTCCTAGCAAAGTGGTCCTGCTCCGCCCACCTGAGAACCCTCCCGAGATCGCACGACTGGCGGATTATCTCAAGTACTATACCAGTCGGAATGGCTAGGCCACTGCCTATGTTTGTCTGAACTATTACTGTGAGGCGCCCACCACCGACATTTCACAAATGCTGGCTTTACTTGGAAAAAAATAGGCAAACCTGCTTCAACATTCAGCAAATAAGGATTTTCCGAGTTTTGCCTTGTACATCATCGATTTCTTTTGGGAGCTTGGGGAGATTTACTAAGAGGTGTCTTTGTTGCTGGACCATTGGGCCGCTTACCATTGGCGATGATTTATCATTGGGTAGGAAATTTCCTTTTTAATCTGGTTTTCTTAATCATGGCTTTCTACGAATTTCTGGTATTCATCAGGGTCAACACCATTTTAATCTGCTGATGAATCAGTTTTCATACTAAAATTTGGATTAAATGTCTTATCTATTTCATCTCTTATAAAACTCTGAATCTGCGAATGAATATTAAGCCTTTCTTTTTGTTCTGAGGCTGTTAAATAATCAGCTATAGACTTTTATTCATGTTTCTAAAGAGAGATCGTCAATAATCCGCTGTGCAGATTGGCGGCCTGAGACCATGACTGTTGGCATACCGGTGCCGGGGCGTGTGCTGGCGCCAACAAAGTACAGGTTGTGAATGCGGGGGTGACGGAGATCAGGACGGAAATATGCGAGCTGGGTCAGGTTGTGACACAATCCATGTGTTGAACCTTTCACCAGGTTATAGCGTTTGCGCCAGGATTGTGGGGTGAAGTTCACCTCAAATTTGATGTGTCCCTCAAGATCATTGATTCCAAATTTCCGGAGTCGTCGGAATACTTTCTGCCTTGCCTCATCTCGTATGGATCCCCAATCCTGATTTCCATTCTCTGACATGTGTCCGACAGGAATGATCGCAATCAAGGTGTCTTGCCCTTGAGGAGCCATCGATGGATCGAGCCGTGCTGGGGCATGGATATATAGGCTTGGATTGGCTGGCAGGTTCAAGTCCCGCATGATGCTTCTAAAGTTCTCTTTGTAGTCGTCTACCAAGAACAGGGTATGTGGTCCGAGAATCTCGTAGGGCTTATCCAATCCCCAGAAAAAACTGATGACTGAGCAGGAATAGCGCTTGCGTGAAAGCTTATTCGCCTGTCCATCCTGCGGGAGAAGTTTCTGGTATACGTATGGCAGATCAGCGTTCGCCAGGACTGCATCTGCACCCAAATGCGAACCATCCGTTAATACCACCCCGCGAGTCCGTTTCCCGTTAACATCAATTTGCTCCACTGGTGAATTGAAGACGAAATCCACACCCGCATCGCGCCCGAGGGACATAAGCGCCTCGACCAATTGATACATGCCGCCTTTTGGATACCAGACTCCATGCGCCAATTCAGTGTAGGGCATCATCGAGAAGGTTGCAGGAGCCTCGAAGGGACTCAGTCCCATATAAACATCCTGAAAAGTGAAAGCCGCCTTCAGACGCGGATCGTCGAAGTAATTTGACATATTGGTGTAATGTTTCACCAGGGGTTTGACCTGATGGAGAAGAGGTAAATGGCCCAACTTGAAAAAATCGGATGCCTTTCGGAAATCCTGATTGACCAGTTTCTCAATGCTCAGATGGTAATGACGATGACCTTCGTCCATGTAGCGCAACAACCCCTGGAAGCTGCCCGGCTCAATTTCCTCCAATTGTTCTTGCAAGGACTTCATGTCGGAGGTTAACGCCAATTGGCTGCCATCATCGAAGACCAGGTGATAGGTCGGGTCGACGCGCTGCAAATCCAGCATTTCGCTCATGGATGTTCCTAGCGCAGCAAATTCTGTTTCGTATAACAGGGGCATGACTAGCAAGGTAGGGCCAGTGTCAAAGTGATGCCCTTCACGGCTGATTTGGTCACAGCGCCCACCAGGACGGGAGTTCTTCTCAACTATAGTTACATGAAGGCCCTGTTTTGCTAAATGGGTCGCAGCAGTAATCCCGCCAATGCCAGCACCAATCACGATCACAGATTTTGTTTTCATGACTCTTTCACTCGAACGGTTTGTGCTGCCGGGTTGCGCTGTTTGGCTTTTATCCAGGGTGAGGCGAACATGGATGCCAGTGTTGTCCAGCTCATCCAGAGACCGGTTAACAGACTCTTCCGCTCACGGTACTCGGACCGCAGGCAGTAGTTATCTCGCTCAATTGCACGCAGCATCCACTCAAAACGCGCTGAATATGCATAGCCCACAAAACGGCAGCGCCAATTCTTGACCTGAGCAAGAGTTCTCCGACCATCCTCAAAATAGGTGCGCGCCAATTTCACTCTACTGCAGATCCAATCCTGGTACACCTGGCTCTTAACATCCCGAGGTGAAATCCCATGCATCCGAAGATATTCACCTGGGATGTTGAAATAACCAGTTTCATTATCTTCTAACGTATCTCTTAGCATATGTGTGATGTGGGCGGCGGTGACTGCCAGATAGCGTGCTTCGTGGCGAGGTGCGGGTTCGTTGTGACCAATGAAATAGTACATGGCATCCGTGACTGAGGTTGCCAGCGCACGCGTGTATTCAGACAATTCAGCTTCTGAAATTCTCCGACTACATCGTTCTGCATCAAACATCATCACTGCCATCATATTGCGCAGGTAGGATTGCAGGCCTGGATTCTTACCCGAGTCGCTGCGCACCAATTCTGCCAGCATATATTCTTCAATACACAAATCCTTAGGGGCCTCGCCCCGGTAACAAGCCTCCAACAAGTCCTTCTGGCGATTGACGAAAGTAATCTTCTCGGCCCGAGTGCCTGCATGGGAGTCGAGAATATCGTCTACCCAGCGAAAGTACCCATAAGCCTGATAAGCAACATTGACGAGTTCACGATCGACGAACAAACGAATCGTATAGTAGGTTTGTTTGCTGGCTGATTTTGTGATTTCAGCAGCCAGGGACTGGTCAATGTTATGTTTTGCGTCCATCTTTCCCTCTCAGATTAATGCGTAATATTCCTATCGAAGTTGCTTGAGAATGAAACTTCGACATTCGGACCAGTTTATTTTCGTTCATTGCTAACACCAGCAGTATGCAGTTTGCTGCAATTAGTATTCATTAAACCTGGCAATCTTTGATAATGATAGTTATTTTGGTTCTAACAATCGAGCTGCTGCAATTAAAACTGCTCATCGATCATGCCTTTTTGTGATTGAATGCACAATGTTTCAAATATTGTCGGTAGTGGTCTTCACGAAATCGATCAGCTCATCGATTCTAGCAAATGCTAACGCAGTCACAGTATCTGCACCACCGTAGTAGATCGCTACACGACCCGTATCAGGGTCATACAGCGCGGCGCAGGGAAAAGCTACATTGGGCACATCGCCCACATTCTCATAATAGGTCTGCGGCGAGAGCAGGTAGGATCCTCCACGAGCGATCACTTTCCAGGGCTGCTCCAGGTCCAGCAGGGCGGCTCCGAAGCTATAAACGAACCCATTGCAGGAAGTCAGCACACCGTGGTAGATCATCAACCAACCCTCATCGGTTTCGATGGGCACTGGTCCGGCGCCAATCTTTGTGCTCTGCCAGCCATCCTTGACTCCCATCACAAAGCGGTGTTTTCCCCAATGGATTAAATCTGGGCTGCGGCTGAGGTAAATGTCCCCGAACGGGGTATGACCATTGTCGCTGGGCCGGCTGAGCAGGACATACTCTCCGTTGATTTTGCGTGGAAAGAGCACACCATTGCGGTTGAACGGCAGCAGCGCGTTCTCTAGAAAAGTAAAATCCTTGAAATCGAAAGTGTATCCAATGCCGATGGTAGGGCCGTGGTAGCCGTTGCACCAGGTCACATAGTAGCGATCTTCTATCCAAACCACGCGCGGATCGTAGCGGTATTGGAAACTGCTGATCTCCGGGTCATCGCTCTGCCACTGGATAGGCTCATTATCCAGCTGCCAGTCGATGCCGTTCTCGCTGAAGCCACGGTTCAGGTTCATTTCACGTTTCCTGTTGTCGCAGCGAAAAACGCCTGCAAATTTCCCTTTGAACGGGACCACTGCGCTGTTGAAAATGCTGTTTGCAGATGGGATCAGGTCTCTGGGGATGATGGGGTTGGCGCTGTAGCGCCACACCACATCAGAATTTCCTGTAGGTCTATCTTCCCAGGGGATGTTCGGTAGAGGAGAATTGGTCATGGGATCGGCTCTCCTATGTTGAATAAATTATTAGAAATTATTAGAAATGGTTGACTCGTGATTAAAGTTACTATATAATCATACCAGAAACTGGGAGCGCTCCCAATAATTACGGGAAATCAGCTAAAACACCCCAATAATGTCCAAAATAGTGAATTTATTTACTCTTATGTCCATAATAACGCCCCCTGATACTGGGAGCGTTCTCAGAAATTGGCGTGGCCTATGAGCTCAGCTGCTGATCCGAATCTCACGCTCGAAGAGATCGCCCGCCTCAGTGGTGTTTCTAGATCAACCGTTTCCCGTGTCATCAACCAACAACCGAATGTAAGTCAAGATGTCCGCCAGCGTGTCCAGGCGGTAATCGAGGATACAGGCTACCAACCGAACCTGGCTGCCCAAACGCTGGTCTCTAAACGATCCTGGATGATTGGCCTCGTCTTGCCACGCTCAGTAAGCTCCTTCTTTACCGATCCATATTTCCCACGCTTGTTGCAAGGTATCGCCCAAGGTTGCAACCAGTACGACTATACCCTGGGATTATTTCTGGTTGCCACTAAGGAAGATGAGGAGAAAATCCTGCCGCGAGTATCGCGCAAAGGCATGTTGGACGGCGTTTTAATTCAATCAGGACAGATTGGTGATCAATTAATTGATCGCTTGGTGAATTTAGATTTACCGGTGGTCGTCGTTGGCAGTCCACTTCATCCTGCTGAGGTCAGCTTCATCGATGTAGACAATATCAACAGTGCTTACAATGCGGTTAGCCATTTGATTCGCCAGGGGTATCAGCGTATCGGAACGATCACAGGTCTAAAAGGTGGGGCAGCGACAGCCGACCGTTTAGAAGGTTATAAAAAAGCATTAATCGAACGCGGACGAAATCCCGATCAATCCCTGATCACTGAGGGTGATTTCACAGAAGCTGGTGGATATTATGCGATGCAGCAGTTATTGCCAGCCAAACCGGACGCGGTATTTGCTGCCTCGGATTTAATGGCCATCGGTGCCATGCGAGCAGTCCGCGAAGCAGGACTCAAAATCCCACAGGATGTCGCTTTTGTCGGATTTGACGATTTAACCATCGCCACCTATTCTGATCCCCCGTTGACAACGATCCGCCAACCGATTGCTCGTTTTGGTATCAACGCGGTGGAGATCTTGATCGACCTGATCGAGAACGGTATTAAACCTGCCCGGCGGATCATTATGGACACAGAATTGATCATTCGCGACTCTTGTGGTGCATCCCGGAGGAATTAGCCTTCTGGGTTTGATAATAATTGTGATGAGAAGAGGCACTAGCATACTTCAACTGCCGAATAAAGGAGGTGTAAATGGAAGATCTCTTGCTGTAATTGCTAACGATGTTCATTTGCTAAAGAAACATAACAATAGGAGAAAGAAAATGCGTAAGCTAACTTTTACCGCCCTAAGTATTTTTATTCTGGCCAGCCTGATTCTGGCCGGCTGTGCGGCACCCGCAATACCAGAAACCATCATCGAGACGGTTGTCGTCGAAGTAGAAGGCGAAACTATTGTCGAAACGGTTGTCGTTGAAGTAGAAGGTGAAACTGTTGTCGAAACGGTTGAGGTCCCGGTTGAAGTATTTGGGACAGACCTGCCCCGCGACCAAACCCTGTACTTCAATGGTTTCCAGTGGAGTCCGATTGTCGGTTGGAATCCATACTCTTCCAACACCAATAATGCAATGGTTGTCGACCAAAACGCCCACGCCATTACCACCATGTTCGAAACTCCGTACATGTACAATCCACTGGATGGCTTGCAGTATCCTCTGCTGGCGGATGGACCGTATACATGGAACGACGACCAGACGGAGCTGACCTTCAAGCTCAAGCCCGCCGCAATGTGGAGCGATGGCACCCCGCTGACTGCGGATGACGTTGCCTATACCTGGGCTTCAAATGTCAAGTACGAGACCACTGCAGGTGTCGGTAATAGGGATTTCATCGATACCATCGAGGCGGTTGATCCCCAGACGGTGCTGGTCAAGGCCATACTGAATGACCAAGGCCAACCTGTCAACCCACTGCAGGTCGTCAACTACCTCAGCTCGAATTACGTCATCCAGAAAGCCTGGACCGAAACACTGGAAGCGCGCGCCGGTGGCGATGCGGCTCTTTTTAAAGCCGATGGTGGTGAAGACGTCGTTTGGTCCGGTCCTTACCACAGCTTCTTCAATGACGATCAGAAGGTAGTGTTCATTCGTGATGAAGAGTACTGGGGCCAGGATGAGTCCATGTGGGGTTCGCTGCCAGTGCCCAAGTTCCTGGCGCATGCGATTTATGCCGACAACAATGCCGGCCTGGTCGCCTTGCAAGCCGGCGAGGTGGATGTCAGCCAGCAGTTCAATGCCGATATTCAGAACTTGTGGCTGGAACAGGGATTGCCTGTCTCGACCTACTTGCCAGAAGCCCCATACAGCATCACTGCCAGCCTGCCAACCGCCTATTTCAACCTGGAATCCTACGGTTTGGACAATGTTGCGGTCCGTAAGGCAATCGCCATGGCGGTTGATTATGACACGATCATCGCCAACGCCATGACCAACCAATCCCCGACCTTCACCCAGGTGCCGCGCTCAGTGATGAACCCGACTCCTGGTGAACAGGCCCTGTATGACCACGACGCCGTGGCGGACCTGCAGTGGGCTGGCCTCGACATCGATGGCGCCAACGCCCTCCTTGATGAAGCCGGGATCGTCGATACCGATGGTGATGGTATTCGCGAAATCGATGGCCAGAATCTTTCCTACCGGGCGCTCTGCCCCAACGGCTGGTCTGACTGGCAGGCTGCGATTGAGATCGTCGCTGCTGCTGGAGAGGAGATCGGGATTGATATCACCACCGAGTTCCCCGAATGGGGAGTTTACCAGACCGTCTTCACCGATGCCTCAGTGAACGATTATGACATCTTCATGGTGTGGAGCAACGGCGCTGGTCCAACCAATCCTTGGGGACGTGTCCGCCAGTTTATGAACTCTGAGTGGGCTGGTACGTCGGGCAACTGGAACGGCAACTGGGGTGGCTATGTCAATCCTCGTGTTGATGAATTACTCGCCTTGATCCCCAATGAGACCGATCAGGACACGCTGGTAGACTACTATACCGAGCTGACCGAGATCTATCTGACCGATGTCCCCTCCTTCACCCTCATGTACCGTCCCGATTTCTTCCATGCTGTGAACGAAGTGGTTTGGACGAACTTCCCACAAGCTGATGATGGTACCGACCCGCCCGTCCCGCCAACGAACCTGGTTCGCGGTTACGGTATTGCAGGCCTGTATAACCTCGAGCTGGTTGAACCGTAAACAATCAGCCAATATAAACAGCCATGTTCCGCTTGTGGGACATGGCTGTTTGCTATAATTAGATTATCGTTCTATTTATCAGTATAAGATTTAAAGGAGGTGCCGGATTGAAAGGGTACTTCAGGTACTTCGGTGGAAAGATGGTTTGGATATTAATCACCTTCATTGCTGCATTCTTGCTGAATTTTTTCCTGCCCCGCCTGATGCCCGGAGATCCCGTGGCTGTCATCACGCAAAGGGTTACCCAGGGCATGCAAAGCCAGGCCGGAGTCCAAAGGGTTTATGAAGAGTACACGGAATTGTTTGGCACCGACAAATCCATGCCCGAACAATTCATCCTCTATGTAAAAAATGTTGTCCAGGGAGATTTTGGCACCTCGTTCAGCCAATATCCCAGACCGGTGGCAGATATTATTGCCTCATCCATCTGGTGGACGGTGGGTCTGCAGCTCCCAGCGATCGTCGTCGGCTGGCTGATCGGGAACGTACTCGGTGTGTTCGCTGCTTATCTCAAGGGGGGCTATGATAAAGCCGTCATGCCTGCCAGTATTTTTGTCAGCAGTTTGCCGGCTTTTGGTTTGGCAGTCATTTTGCTGGTAATTTTTGGAATCCGGCTGGGATGGTTTCCAACATCCGGTGGATATGGGTATGACATGATTCCCAGCTTTAGCTGGGCATTTTTCTGGTCTGTCTTCGTCCATTATCAACTGCCATTCTGGTCGATCGTGTTGATCATCATCGGTGGTCAGGCGATCGGCATGCGCTCCATGGCCATCTATGAGCTTAATGAGGATTATGTTAAATTCAGCCGCTTCATGGGCATCAAGGATCGCAAGATCGTTAGCTATGTGTTTAGAAATGCCATGCTGCCGCAGATCACCGGCCTGGCGTTAGCGGTCGGTACCATCGTCGGTGGCGCGCTGGTGGCGGAGATCATCTTCAGCTATCCGGGGCTTGGTTCTACGCTGCTAACTGCTGTGCGGGGTCAGGATTACCCGTTGATCCAGGCCTCCACTTTGATCATCACCTTGATGGTGCTGATCGCCACCTTTACCATCGAAATTTTATACGGCTTCATTGATCCCCGCATTAAAGCGGCCCAGTCTGATTAAGGGCAGAGGCTGTTATGAAACATACACTCAGACAGGTTTTTGGCTCTCCCAGATTTGTGATTGGATTTTCCATTTTTATGTTCATCGTGCTGACAGTGATCATTTATCCGCTGTTTGTAACGGCTGATCCATTAGAGATCATCGGTGAAGGCACTTTCTTCGAGCCCGGGGTTTACGTGAGTGTTTATGACAGCATTGGTTCCAGTCCGTATACACTCAAGCTGGATGATGCCGCTGCCAAGCGAATTGCCAGCAAGTTGAGCGACGAGGAACGACTTGCCATGCAGGAATG
>JALHTN010000300.1 GCA_022865865.1 Anaerolineales bacterium | reverse complement strand
TCCTTCGCTGGTATTGTTGAAGATGATAGCTCCCTTTTATGCCATCTCAGAAGATCCTCTGGGCATCGGTTACTCTGTTTTCTACTATGAAGAAAACATGGCACCCAACGAGAATATAAAGTTACTCGCGGTCGACGGGGTCCAACCCAATCTAGAATCCATCCAAGCTAAGCGCTACCCTTTTACCAGTGATGTATTTGCTGTGGTGCGCGCGGGTTCATCCCCCACCAGCCTGGCTGTGCGATTGCGAGATTGGCTGCTCTCACCTGCGGGTCAGGAACTCGTTGCTCAGAGCGGTTACGCGTCTACCTCAGACTGAGCGATCGCCTACTAATGGTCTTCTGGCGGGTCGGTTTCTGGGCCATCATCGCCATCTGAGCGATCGAAAAGCCGGCGTAATTCTTGCTCCCAGACATCATCCAAGGGGGTGAAGGAGGTCGGTTCGAATTCATCCGAGAGTTTATTCAAGTAATCTCGAATGCCGAGCTGCGGAGATTCACGATCCAGCTGATCAATTTTTGAATCGAACAACTCAACCAGCTCCTTGCTCTTTTCTTCCAGATCGGATAAATCCACTTCCAGGTTGATCATATGTTTAATGCGCTGCAGAATGCCCAACCAGGCCACATAATCATTCTCAACCCGGATTAAACTCGCTACCTGGGAGACGGTCGAAAAATCGTAGGCGGGGACAAACGCAAACAGCGATACAAATTCCATGCCTCTGTCTCCTGCCCGGCGGCAGATATATGTGCCAACGCTGGCCCCACCATGATAATCCGATAGGTTTACCGCCAATTCCTGCAGCTCCGCCTTTAGTTCCGGCAGGCTGTAGATTGACGAGATCATGCGGTCTTTGTTGTATGGTAGTTCTCCGTACACGCCACCCAGGCTGAGGATGCGTTTTACGCTTAAAGTCTCGGCTATATGGAGAAAGGCCTGTGTATAGCGTTCAATATCCATTTGGGGTTCATCCCCCAGAAAGATGAGCAAACCTTTCTTATTGATTTCCGCATAGAAGAGTTCATTTTTCTGTATCTCAAGTGATTCGGGGTAACCCTGATTGAATTTAACGATCGGTCGCACCAGGTCGTGGGTACCCGGTATTTGAAACAGATAAAAACCATCTGGACGAATGGACCCAATTTTCCTGGCACCAGTTTGTTCGATGAGGTATTGAGGTAATCCAGATGAGGTTGAACCCGCATCTGCCCACTGCCGCCAACCAGCCAGAAGATAAACCTCTTCTGCTGTCGGTTGTTCTAATAATTCTACTGCCTCAGACATGCACACCGCCTCTGCTAGAATTTTCCCGAGAAGATCTTAACCTGCCTCTCAGAACGAAATAACCAACCTATCAGGGATCGGCATTCCCTTGTTTTATATGATGGATTAACCGGTCTGCATAGATCATAATGGACGATTAATGTAGGGTATGCCAATTATAACCATAGATGGGATACTTTTCATTTCATTATAACTTTGCATCCCAGTTATCGACTTTGTGAAGGAAAAAGGAAAATGAATAAATTCCAGATGATTCTTGATAACTGGTAAGATCTATTTCTCAATTGACTATTCATCATTCCCGATCGCGAATGAGTGCCAGAGACGCGCCACTGGTATTAATAATAATATTGATTTCACATTCAAGGTTTTCGAAAAACATGATTTCATCAAGCCAGGACAGCCTGCGATCAAATAAGTTTATTTTCACTGCACTTATCATCCCAGCACTGCTCTGGATATCTGGCTGTGCTGGTCAGTTTGCTTTCAATACCTCTCCGACACCCACCCCTTCTGTGACCTTGACTGCCTCCCGGACGCCTAAACCAACCCCGTCTTTCACCCCAACACCAGTACCAACTGCGACACACACGGATACCCCGACCCAGACTTTGACTGCAACGATTACCCGCACGCCAACCATTACTCCTACCCCAACCATCACACCCACACCCACCTTTGATTTCCCGGACGTGACTGTGCTCATGCAGGCCAATTGCCGCTATGGACCAGGAACTGCATACCTGTATGCCCATGGTCTTTATGAAGGAGATCGGGGTGAGGTGAATGGTCGCAATTATTCCGGAACCTGGCTTTGGATTAAACCGGAAAACCTGGATTGGCACTGCTGGGTGGCGGCTTCTGTGGTTGAGGTTCAGGGAGATATTGGCACCGTTGTGGTCCACCGCTCAAGCCTGCCGCATTCATCATTATATGGACCGCCATCAAATGTGCACGCCTCCCGAGACGGCGAACGGGTGGTAGTATCCTGGGACGCGGTATGGATGACGGATGATGATGACCGCGGCTACTTGATCGAAGCTACCCTCTGCCAGAATGGGAATTTGATTCCAGTGGTGGCGCATACCGATCGCACCATTTATGATTTCAGCGATCAACTGAACTGTTCGGGAGAGTCTGGGGGGCGCTTATACTCCGTCGAAAAACATGGCTATTCCGACCCGGTTGTAATCCCCTGGCCTTAATAGGCTTTATGCTTTCTTCAGAGCGATTCTATTCAATTTGAGCTGAATGCCGGGTATATTAATTGAGAATCCAATGTTGCGAGTATAAATTTACCGGGCGTATACCTCGACTTGTGCTTCTTTTTGTTTGCTAGCCTTGCCGCGCACATTTGTAGAGAGTATGCGTTTGCGAATACGGTAGTTAAGGGGTGTGACTTCCAGTAATTCATCATCGGCCAGGAATTCAATTGCCTCATCCAGGCTCATCCGACGTGGTGTGGTGAGCCGGATTTCAATGTCAGCCCGAGCTGCACGCATATTCGTTAGATGCTTCTTCTTGCAAATGTTCAAGGCGAGGTCACCAGGTCGTTGGTGCTCACCGACCACCATACCTTCATAGACCTCTTCTCCCGGGTCAAGGAAGAGGATGCCTCGTTGTTCAGCGTTCTTCAGCCCAAAGGTTGTTGTGATGCCTGTCTCCCAGGAGACCAGAGAACCGGAGGAGCGTCCTGGAATTGGGCCGATTTTGGGAAGATAGCCGTGAAATAAGGTGTGCATCACACCAGTACCCCGTGTGGCAGTCAGGAATTGATGGTGAAAACCCAACAATCCGCGTGTCGGTACGAGAAAGGTTAAATTTACATTGCCTTCTAGATTATCCTGAAGGTCGAGCATTTGACCCCTACGGGAACCCAGCATCTCGACTACGATGCCAACGGTGTCTGGACTGGTCTCGATATAAAGATCTTCAAAGGGTTCCAGGGTTTCGCCATTTAGTCCTTCTCGCAGAATAACTTCCGGTCTGGATACCTGGAATTCATATCCTTCGCGGCGCATGGTTTCGATCAAGATCGCCAGATGTAATTCACCGCGTCCAGAGACCAGAAAAGCATCCGCTCTTTCTTTGTCAGTTACCCGCAGAGCAACATTGGAACGTAATTCATGATAAAGACGTTCGCGCAGTTTTCGAGAGGTGCCCCAACGTCCATCTTTACCGGCAAAAGGGGAGCTATTCACTTCAAAGTTCATGCGTACCGTCGGCTCTTCCACATGAATGGCAGGCAGGCGTACTGGATGCTCCGGGTCAGCCAGTGTTTCACCGATCGCGATCCCTTCCAAGCCTGACAATGCAATAATGTCTCCAGCCTGAGCTTGCTCAATCTCTACCCGGTTTAGTCCCTGGTGAACATACAAGTACCTGGCGGTCTCGCGGAGCACCTGCCCGTCATGCGTTAGCCGGGCAAGAGATTGATCCTTATGGATTTGACCTGCGAAAATCCTACCAACCGCGGTGACTCCACGGTATTCATCATATCCAAGGGTGGTGACCAGTAATTGCAGTGCTGCATCACGGTCCACTTTTGGCCCGGGTATGTGGCTTAATATGGCTCGAAAAAGTGGCTGCAAGTCAGCGCTCAAGGTGGGGGTGTCCCCCGCTTGAGCAGTCACCGCATTGGCATAGATTACTGGAAAATCAGCCTGTTCGTCGGATGCACCCAATTCAATGAACAAATCGAAGGTCTCGTTTAGCACTCGTTCTGGGTCTGCATCTTTACGGTCCACTTTATTGATCACCACCATTGCCCGGTGACCCATTTCAAGCGC
>JALHTN010000028.1 GCA_022865865.1 Anaerolineales bacterium | reverse complement strand
TTCCATCCGCATACCCAACATGTTGAGCCTGCTCGCCTTCAACCAGTTATATGGGGAAGTAAAAGGTATTAATAACCTGCAGGTTGAATACGAACAGCTCTACGGTCCAGGTGATTACGTGCCACCTGTGGCGATTGTTTACTGGTCTTTCCGGATCATGATTGGTCTCGGAGTGCTCCTATTATTGTTGGGGTTTTACGGATTGTTCCTGACAATGCGGGACACCATCGAATCTCACCCCACCAGCATGAAGCTCTTTCTCTTTGCCCTACTCTTGCCCTACATGGCGAACTCAACAGGCTGGATCTTAACCGAAATTGGACGAGTACCCTGGGTGGTCTTTGGATTGATGAAGATCCAGGAAGGGATTTCCCCTACCGTCCCCAGCAGTTTGGTGATCACTTCTTTGGTTTTGTTTACCCTTTTATACGGTGCTTTGATGGTTGCTGATGTGTTTTTGCTGATGAAATATGCAAAAGCAGGACCTTCCCTTACAATGGATGAAACTTCCCAATCACCGCCGGATGCAGATTTGACATTCGTCGGCACTCAAAACTAATCAGCTGCAGATGAGACAGCATTCTTCGGATTTGAATTTCTTGGAGCACAGCCATGGACTTTAATACCATCTGGTTCATTTTGATTGCAATCCTCTATATCGGCTTTTTTATCCTTGAAGGTTTTGATTTTGGTGTTGGGATGCTGCTGCCAATTTTAGGTCGCGGAAAGACACCTGAAGAAACTGATCTGAAACGAAGGGTGATCATCAACACCATTGGTCCTTTTTGGGATGGCAACGAAGTCTGGTTGCTGACCGCCGGAGGAGCAACCTTCGCAGCTTTTCCACTTTGGTACGCGACCATGTTCAGCGGTTTTTACCTGCCGTTCTTATTGCTGCTGCTTGCTTTGATCATCCGTGGTGTGGCCTTTGAATTTCGCAGTAAGGATAAAAATCCTTTCTGGCGGAAATTATGGGATTGGTCCATCTTTTTCGGCAGCTTGATTCCATCTCTACTACTAGGCGTCGCCTTCGCAAATCTGGCTAAAGGCGTGCCGATTGATGCCAATATGAATTATGTGGGTGGTTTTCTCTACCTGCTCAATCCTTATGCACTCCTAGGCGGCATAACCACTGTGCTGGTCTTTGCTTTGCATGGAGCCATCTACCTGAGTTTGAAAACGACGGAAGATTTGCGGAAAAGCGCCGAAATAATTGCTTGGAGATTATGGATCCCGGCAGTGATATCACTCCTGGCGCTCTTGGTTGCCACATATACTTACACCGATATTATTAACCGCGTAGGGGTGAATCCTGGGGTCATACCAATTACCGGAATGGTTGCAGCTTTTCTGGCAGGCTATTTTGTGCGCAGGAAACGAATGGGATTAGCATTCAGCATGACAATGATCACGATTGGGGCTTCCCTGGTCACATTCTTCCTGTCGTTATTTCCAGATGTGATGATCTCCACGATCGATCCTGACTATAGTTTGACCATCTACAACAGCGCATCATCACCCTACACACTTCAGATCATGACCATTGTGGCTCTTATATTCGTACCTCTGGTCTTGCTTTACCAGGGATGGACTTATTGGATCTTCCGCAAGCGTATCAAGTCAGAGCCGCAATCGCTCACCTATTGATCTTCGTTTCTGAAAACCGATTGCGATCTATCCATCCGCTGCCTGATCCTGTCTCAGCACCAGGTTGAATTTCCTTTGCATCTCGACCGGCGTTTACTCTCTCTTCTAAAGTCACGCTACTTGTTACTATCCTTGCCAATCACAGCTGGGTTCCTGGGGGGATTACTGGTAGTTTTCCAGGCGAGAATCTTGAGCAGTATCATCAGCTCAGCATACCTTTCTCAGAATAGGCTTTCTGATCTGTACAACTGGTTTGTGATCCTGCTCATCCTGATATTCTTACGGGGGATATTGATCTGGTTAGGTGATTACACTGCCAGCAGATTTGCTATAAGGATCAAGACTGACCTGCGCACCCAGCTGTATGACCATATCCTCCAGCTGGGTCCAAACTACCTCAAGCCGGGTTCCAGAGCGGATGGAATTCGCACGGGTGAATTGATCCAGGTGATCAACCAGGGTGTCGAAGCTCTGCGAGCATATTATGGGGAATACCTACCCCAGCTCGCACTCGCGGTTCTGGTCCCTCTCACTGTACTGGTATTCATCCTGCCAGTTGATACCTTAACAGGTTTGATACTGCTGGTTACCGCGCCCCTCATTCCGCTGTTCATGGTCTTGATCGGCGATCGGTCTAAAGCACTCACAAAACGCCAGTGGACCACTCTCAGCCGGATGAGCGCCTATTTTCTGGATGTGATTCAAGGTCTTGGGACGCTGAAGATTTTTGGGAGGAGCAAAGATCAGATTAGTGTAATCACCCAAATCGGTGAGCGCTACCGCAGTACGACTATGGGCGTTTTGCGCGTCACCTTCCTCTCCGCTTTAGCGCTCGAATGGCTTGCCATGCTCAGCACAGCCGTTGTTGCGGTCGAAATCGGTTTGCGGTTGCTTTATGGTCGCTTCACCTTTGAACAGGCCTTCTTCGTACTTTTGTTAGCGCCTGAATTCTACCTGCCGCTGCGTCTATTGGGTACCCGCTTCCATGCAGGCATGGCAGGTATTACCGCGGCAGGCAAAATATTCGAGATACTCGAAACACAACCAAAACAAAATGATTTCTCTTTCCAGGTTTCACAGTATCTTCAGGACCCCATGCAGGGAAGCTGCGAACCTTTATCGATCGATTTTAAGGGTGTGCATTTCGGATATGGGCAGGAAGGAGAGGTATTAACCGGAATATCTCTAAAGATTCCAGCAGGCAAGATGACCGCTTTGGTAGGACCCAGCGGGGCTGGAAAAAGCACGCTTGTCGACTTGCTGCTGGGTTTCGTTGAACCACAAGATGGTCAGATACTCATAAACCAACGACCCATCCAATCGATCCGGCGTTCGGATTGGATCTCTCAGATCGCCTGGGTACCTCAAGCACCCCATTTATTCAACACCAGCGTGGCTGAAAATATCCGCTTTGCATGCAAAGATGCCAGCCATGATCAGGTTATCACAGCCGCAAAAAATGCCTATGCGCATGAGTTTATTCTCCAATTACCTGAGGGCTATAACACCCTGATTGGCGAACGGGGTGCCCGCCTTAGTGCTGGCCAATCCCAGCGCCTGGCTTTGGCCAGAGCTTATCTGAAGAATGCCCCCCTCTTGATCATGGATGAGGCTGCTGCCAATCTAGATCCTGATTCTGTCCACAATATTCAGAAAGCCCTGCTGAATGTAATCTCCAATCGGACTGCCCTGATGATTGCTCACAATCTTAATACCATTCAACATGCCGACCAGATCATCGTCATCGCGCATGGAAAGGTGGTTGAAACCGGAAATCACCACCAATTAATGGATCTGGATGGTTTATACACCCGCATGGTACGAGGTGAAGAACCCATCGCACCTCTCCAACCTGATACCGTACAAGAATACAGACCGCCCGTGCATATGGATCTGATGCCGGAAAGGCAGCCTATCGCTGAAGTAGCGGAAGATTTTTCTCTCGCATCCCTTAAATCACTGCTTAGCATGCTGGCAGAATATAAATGGCAGGTGCTGCTCTCGGTAATTCTCGGCTGGGCGACAGTGCTCAGCGGTGTAGGATTGCTGGCCACTTCCGCATATTTGATATCCGCAGCAGCACTGCAGCCATCGATCGCAGTATTGCAGATCCCAATCGTTGCCGTGCGCACTTTTGGAATCGCTCGTGGGCTGTTTCGCTACCTCGAGCGTTACGTTTCCCACGAAACCACTTTCAGGTTAATCAACCGCATCCGTATCTGGTTCTACCAGGTCCTGGAGCCACTTGCGCCGGCACGTCTGATGCAGTACCAAAGCGGCGACCTGCTCAACCGCATTCGCCAGGATATGAGCACGCTGGAGGTTTTTTATGTGCGCGTAGTTGCACCACCGCTGGTTTGGGTCTTGGTGACCGCTGCAGTTACTGTTATGCTGGCATTTTTTTCAGTCCAGCTGGGATTGGTCCTGCTGGTTTTTCAAATACTGGCTGGTTTCATCACCCCGATCTTGGTGCGGTATGTTAGCCGGGATCCTGAACGTAAATTGGTCCACCAACAGGCAGACTTGTCAGCGGCATTAGTGGATGGGATCCAGGGTATGGCAGAGATTAAAGTTTTCGATGTCTATAAAACCCATCGAAACAGGATCATCGGGTTAAATCAGACTATAGCGGCTGTTCAATCGCAGCTGAGTGTCATTTCCAGTGCTGTGGGTGCATTGGAAAATACGCTGGCTCACCTGGCATCCTGGCTGATCCTTCTGCTGGCGATCCCCCTGGTTTCAAAGGGACAAATTGAGGCTGTCTATTTGGGCACCTTGATCCTGGCAGCCTTAGCCAGCTTCGAAGCTGCTCAACCACTTCCCCAAGCAGCCCAAATGCTCGAGCGTGGGTTAGCTGCCTCAGGTCGCCTGGACGAGATCGTCAAGGTCCAACCAGCGGTCAAAGATCCTGCCAGTCCAATTCCTGCTCCTGCTTCTCACCAGCTTGAGTTGGTGGATCTAAATTTCACTTATCCCCCACTGGATCAAACCCAAACTGGCAAGCCGGTCTTGAAAGGGATCAGCTGCGACCTGCCTCCCGGCAAGCGTTTAGCGATCGTCGGTCCCAGTGGGGCTGGAAAAACGTCTCTGGCCAACCTCTTGCTGCGCTTTTGGGATTACAACCAGGGGCAAATCCAGCTGGATCATATCGAGCTGCGCGATTATAACCAGGATGATGTCCGGGAGCAGTTGGCGGTTGTCTCCCAACCCATCTTTCTCTTCAATGGTACCTTGGGCGATAATTTACGGCTGGGGAAACCCGCTGCCAGCCAGGATGAGATCAGCGCGGCCTGCGCACAAGCTCAGCTCCTTGATTTCATCGCAGCTTTACCCCGAGGATTCGACACCTGGATCGGTGAAGGTGGTGCTCGCTTGAGTGCGGGTGAACGCCAGAGAATAGCGATCGCCAGAGCCTTGCTCAAGAATGCACCTATCTTGATCCTGGATGAACCCACAGCCTACCTTGATCCGCTGACCGAAAGCGCTCTGGTCCACTCGATTCTTAACCATGCCACTGATCGCACCCTGCTGTGGATCACTCACCGCTTGGTAGGCATGCAGGCGATGGACGAAATCCTGGTTATGGACAACGGGCAGATCGTCGAACGCGGGGGACATCAGCAGTTATTAGAATTTGGGGGAATGTATCGCCGTATGTGGGATCTGCAGCATCAGGTTTTATGAATTGGAATTCCCCAAACGCTCACACTTTTCTCTGGGAATTCCAATTGACAATGATTTCAAAAGCATGTATGCTTACCATAGTAAAAGTGTA
>JALHTN010000299.1 GCA_022865865.1 Anaerolineales bacterium | reverse complement strand
TGATTCGGAACGCAAGCGCATGACCACTGCCCATACCTTTCCATCCGGGGCAGATGATATTTCACCCGAATTTATGAATATCTGGAATTGGAGCGGATTTATTGGCGAATTTTCCAATGTGATCTTTGCCAAAGGAGCGGTCGACAGCCTGATTCCGATTTGTGACCGGGTGTGGGTAGATGACCATACTGAGGAGCTCAGTAAGCCCTGGATAGCACGCATCATGGACGCCAATAATGAACAGGCTGAAGAAGGGATGCGTGTCCTGGGTGTGGCCGTGCGTACCGCGGATGGGGTAGGGGCAAAAGATGGACAAGACCTGCTCGAGAAAGAGATGAGCTTCGTGGGTATGGTCAGCATGATGGACCCTGCCCGTCCCGAAGTCAAAGAAGCTATCCGGCGCTGCTCCGAGGCCGGCATACGTCCGGTTATGATCACGGGAGATCACCCGCTAACCGCCGGTAAAATCGCGGCCGAATTGGGTTTCGCCGCAGATGGGCGCATAATGACAGGCCAGGAATTGGAGCAATTGAGCGAGGCGCAGCTCAAGGAAATTGTATGTGAAGTCGATGTTTATGCCCGGGTTTCTCCGGAACATAAATTAAAGATCGTCAAGGCTCTGCAGGACCAGGTGGAGATCGTTGCTATGACCGGAGACGGAGTGAACGATGCTCCCGCCTTAAACGCGGCTGATATCGGGGTCGCCATGGGCATCACCGGGACTGATGTGGCCAAAGAAGCATCAGATATGATCTTGATGGATGATAATTTTGCCACCATCGTTGCGGCGGTTGAGGAAGGGCGCCGCATCTATGATAATATCCGCAAATTTTTCACCTACACGATGACCAGCAATGCAGGAGAAATCTGGGTCATGTTAATTGCACCCCTGATCGGGATGCCTTTTGCCCTGTTGCCCCTGCAGATCTTGTGGGTCAACCTGGTCACAGATGGCCTGCCAGGCCTGGCTTTAGGGATTGAACCCGCTGAGAAAAACGTCATGCAGCGCCCTCCTTATCCTCCGGACGAAAACGTGTTTGGCCGCGGCATGGCACGCCAAATTTTATGGGTCGGCATCCTGATGGGTTTGGTATCTCTGGGTGTGGGTTATTACTACTGGTCGCAGGGGAATCCCAACTGGCAGACGATCATCTTTACCACACTGGTTTTATCCCAAATGGGAAATGCGCTCGCCCTGCGATCCGAACGCGAATCGCTCTTTAAGATAGGATTGCTCTCAAATAAGTCGATGCTGAATGCGGTGCTGCTAACCCTGGTACTGCAGTTGGCGGTGGTCTACATCCCGTTTCTGCAATCGATATTCAAGACCAATGCGCTATCCTGGCAAGAACTACTGATCTGCCTGGTCTTGAGTACGATCGTCTTCTGGGGGGTGGAGTTCGAAAAGTTGTTGAAACGGCGTTCAGATCGTAAATCAGTATAGGCAGCATGCTTAATGGCTAGCAGGAGCTGATGGATGAATCCAAACGAACGGGAGACCGCGGAGGGTTTTTTGTACACGGACGAATACCAGCTGACCATGGCCCAGCTGTACTTCCGCATGGGACTGCATGAGAAAATGGGTCAATTTGATCACTTTTTCCGCAGCTATCCAGATTACGGGCTGCACCAAGCTGGTTACTGCATCACAGCGGGGCTAGAATGGCTGGTCGATTGGATGCAGGCTACTCGCTGCCGGGATGAAGATATCCAGTACCTGAAAAGCCAGAAAAATCGAATTGGCGGCAGGGTATTTGCAGATGATTTTCTGGACTGGCTGAGAGCGAATGGAAATTTTGATTCTATCTCCCTGCAAGCTATCCCGGAAGGCCGGGTAGTGCATCCCAACGTGCCTCTGACTGTTGTCCAGGGTCCACTGGCGATCGCCCAGATACTGGAGACTTCCCTGCTCAACCGCATTAACTACCAGACCTTGATCGCTACGAAAGCCGCTCGCATCAAAGAAAGCGGGCGGGGCAAGGTGATGCTTGAATTCGGTTTGCGCCGTGGCCAGGATAAAGGCGCCAACGCTGGAACACGGGCTGCCTTGATTGGGGGAGCAGATTTTACATCCAATGTGGGCATGTCTCATGTACTCGGCTTCCAACCGAAAGGAACACATGCACACAGCATGGTGCAGCTGTTTATGGCTCTGGGGCAGGGGGAGCTGGATGCCTTCCAGGCTTATGCGGATGTGTATCCTGATGATTGTCTGCTGCTGGTAGACACAATTGATACACTGGAAAGCGGTATCCCAAATGCCATCAGGGTTTTCGAAGAATTACGCCGCAAGGGTCACCAACCGGTTGGCGTGCGTCTGGATTCAGGTGATTTAGCCTATCTAAGCATTCAAGCAGCCAGGATGCTGGACCAGGCAGGTTTTCCCGATACCATAATTGTGCTGTCCAATAATTTGGATGAGCTGGTCATCTGGCAGATATTAACCCAGATCCAGGAGGAAGCCCCCCGCTACGGCGTGCAGGCAGAGCAGCTGATCAATCGCCTGGTGTATGGAGTTGGCACCCGCTTGATCGTCTCAGATGGCGATCCGGCTCTGGGTGGGGTCTACAAATTGGTAGCAGTGTACGATGATGGCACCTGGGTTCCAGCTTTGAAGATATCCGAATCTCAAAGTAAAACTCCCAATCCTGGGCATAAGCTCGCCTGGCGCATTTATGATCAGCGCGGCAAAGCTACTGCGGATTTGCTGAGCCTGGAAGATGAACGACCCAGAGATCATACAGATATCATCCTGCGCCACCCTGCGCGAGCCTCAAAATACAGGACATTAACTGCGGAGTCGGTGGCCGAAGTAGAACCCCTGCTGGTCGATATTTTAAACCAGGGAAGATTGGTGGCTGAATTTCCTCCTATCGATGAGCTGCGCAAGCGCCGAGATGCAGATGTTGAAAGGTTAGACGCGGGAGTCCGCCGCTTGATGAACCCGCATATTTACCACGTGTCCTTAACCGAAAATTTATGGAGAATGAAACAGGGGCTGGTAGCCTCGGCAGCAAGTCCCATCCGCAGTCAAGCTGCACCTTAATCGAAAGGAGAGTGTAGAGATGAAGTGGCCTATTTTACGCGTGCTGTGGGGTTTATTGTTAATTTTGGCTGGGATTTTATTCTTACTCAATAGTATCGGTACGATCACGATCGGCGATTACCAGTGGGCGATCCTTCTCGGGATCGGAGGTCTTGCATTTCTATCGGTGTTTTTCGCTGATCGAGAACAATGGTGGGCGCTGTTCCCGGCTTTTGGATTGTTGATTGGCGGGACGATCATTTTCCTTGAAAATGCATTTCCCTGGCTGTCAGATGATTTCGGTGGGGTAATCGCGCTGGGAGGAATCGGCCTGGCATTCTTGCTGATCTTCCTGATCAATTTCAAGAATTGGTGGGCCCTGATCCCGGCTGGTGTCTTAATCAGCTTGGCAGCAATGTTATTGCTGGGCTTTGAATCAGGCGGGATATTCTTGATCGGCCTGGGATTGACTTTCGGTGTGCTGGGTTTTGTGCCCACCGAACACGGCCGCATGCGATGGGCCTTCATCCCGGCGGTGGTGTTGATTTTGGTCGGCATCTTCGTCACACTGGCTGTATACAACCTGTTTGCGATTCTCTGGCCGCTGGGCTTGATCGCCGCAGGTGGGATGATCATCTATTTCGTCATTAGAACCCGGAATAGATAATCCTAATCAGCCGCTGGGATTGGCCAGGTTTCCGTAGTGGAATAACCGGATTAGATGATCTAGATTTGGGGTTTGATTAGAGGTTTAACCAGTTTTCAGCCGCGCGGGGCAGATCGCTGAGCGGTCCGATGTTCATGGTGCAGTTGGGCAGAGATTCGATGAATAGCCGTCCATAGCTTTTGCTGAGCACCCGCTGATCGAGGACGACAACCACGCCCCGGTCAGATTGGGTGCGGATCAGACGACCAAAACCCTGTCTGAAGCGCAGGATGGCTTCAGGGAGGGTGAACTGATAAAAGGGGTCTTCAAAAGTTTCTGCCCGGGCAGCGACGATCGGGTCAGAGGGGACATCAAAGGGCAGTTTAACGATTACCAGCACAGAGAGTGCTTCGCCGGGTACATCCACTCCCTCCCAGAATGCGCGCGTGCCAAGTAAAACCGCTTTTTCTGCGCTGCGAAAAGATTCGAGTAATGAGTGCGGTGAAGCTCCTTCGCCCTGCTCGTACACCACGATGCCATCTTCCGCAAGATGGGGAGAAATGGCCTGGGAAGTCGCGCGCAATTGGGCATAGGATGTGAACAATACCAGAGCCCTACCGCCAGTTGTGCGGCATAAATTCAAGATACTCTGGTTGACTGCGCGCTGGTAAGCAGATCTTTGTTTCGGTTCAGGGATGTCATTCGCCAGATAAAGCAGGGTTGCGTTTTCATAATCAAAGGGTGATCCTAAAGCCAGTTCGTATGCATCCACGGCCTGGAGTCTTTCCCGCAGATAATCAAATTCACCAGCGGCGGTTAATGTAGCAGAAGTCAGGATTACCGCAGTTTTTTCGTGCCAGAGAAAACGCTCCATCAAGGGACCAATATGGAGCGGAGCTGTGTGCAGGGAGGGCATGCGCCCATCGGGTCTGACCTCCACCCAATAAATGCTGTTGGTCTGGGGTTCGAAAACGAATCCATTGAGATTTTCCCTCAGTTCGCTGAAGCGGCGAAACAGGGAGCTGATCTGGTTGTATAAATCCTGGCTTTCCTCGGACAGGACGTCCACTAAATCGGCGAGTGCCTGTGCAATCATCTCCAGGTTTTCAAGCAGGCCACCCAAAGCGTGTTCGGCGTTGTCCCAGTTTGCTTCGACTTCATCCCAACCGGGCTGCGAACGGGAGGCTGGAAGAATACGCTCCTGGTGAGCATATTGACCCACTGGCTGACCCTCTCGCATTTCAAGCAAGAATTTGTCCAGCCCTGAGAAGAACTGCTGCGAAAGCTGTTCGAACTGGAAGGCGAAATCAGTTGTCCGGCTGGCAAGCTGGTTAAATGCTGCCATGTCAGATGGAGACAGCAGATTCCCAACTGACTTGAGAGCCCAACCCAAAGCTCCAGAACTGGTGCTGCCCAGTTCGCGCAGCATGCGAACGATCTCGAACTGAGAAACCCGGAAGGAGAGGGCGTTCGTGGAGGCATCTTCAAGATGGTGACCTTCGTCGATGATCAAATAGTCGTACTCCGGCAAAACCCGGTTGCCTGTAGCGACATCTGCCAGCAGCAGCGCATGGTTAACGATGACGATATGTGCGCTCTGTGCTGCCAAACGGGCGCGGTAAAAAGGACAGGCGCCGCCAGTGCGGTTCAGGCAGGTCTCTTGTGTGCAGGCTTCATCATTGGCTGATATTCGCTGCCAGATGTCTCTTTCGGGAGCACCGTTAAGGTTGAGTTCAGCACGGTCGCCCGATTGTGACTCCAGCATCCAGACCATGAGTTTTCCCAGGACGCGCATTTCCTCACCCGATTCCGGGCCACGACGATGAAAATTTTCCAGACGGCGGGGACAGAGGTAATTGCCTCGCCCTTTGAGCACTGCCGCATTGAAATTGAGACCTAAAGCCGCCTGTAAATCCGGGACATCTTTATGGATCAACTGGTCTTGCAGGTTGATAGTGTTGGTGGAGATCACCACCCGGGCGTTATTGGTGGTCGAAAACAGCGCCGCTGGGATCAGGTATGCGAATGACTTACCGATGCCTGTGCTGGCTTCAACCAGCAGGTGGCGTTCTTGGGAAAGTGCTTGAGTAACTGCTCGAACCATCTCCACCTGTTGGGGTCGAAACTCGTAATCCGGAAAATGATGGGCAAAGGCACCGCCATATTCCAAAATGGCTGAAACCTCTTCCGGATCGAGCGCCTGAAATTCTGGGTTGGGCGCTAAAGGTGGCGAACCTTTCTCTGCTCGATCCTCGCCAAACCAGGGACCGCTGAAAGTTCGTGCGGTCTGGTGGGGATGGATGGTTTCTTGCGATCGTTCCTGGAGGGCAACCCGGAAGCCTAAATAACCACCCCATTCGATCTGTTCACCCAGACGGACAATATCTGTTAAAATTTCGAGGGGCAGCTCCTGGGCTTTATCGTGCAGCCGTAAGTAAACTCCATGCGTTACTAAGGCATCATCCAGGGCGCGGTGCGTGGCGGGAAGCGGGACCACCAGCTGACTTGCCAGAGAGCCTAATCCATAACGACTGGCATTGGGCATTAATACAGAAGCCATCTCGTAAGTATCGATCGTATCGTTATAGCTGAACAGGCGATGCCGCTGCAGGAAAGAGAGATCAAAGCGAATGTTATGCCCAATGATTACCGCATCTCCGACAAAATCATCAAGTTCTGCAAGGACATCGCTGATAGGGGGAGCATGGGCAACCATCTGGTTGCTGATGCCTGTCAGTTGGGTGATAAAGGATGGGACCTGACGGCCGGGATTAACCAGCGTGGACCACTCTTGTTCCACACGGCGACCGTTAAAACGAACGGCCCCAATCTCCAATATGGCTTCTCGTTGGGGATCGAGGCCAGTGGTTTCGATATCTAAAGCCACAAATTTTGGCATGGGGGGATTATACCATCGGGGTCCTGCCTGGCCGATCCATACCAGGGCCAAGGAGTTACCCCAAGAATAAAACCTTCCATCCGAAACGATCCAGGCCGAGGAGAAAATCCACGTGAAAGATCAATAAACATGATGAACAATTCTGGCTGAGTTGAAGTAAATGTAAAGAGCTGATAACATATTTTTCTAACGGAAGGTTTTCCTGCTCATAACACAGCGAGGTCGCATTTCGATTTACTATGCAAACTTGAAATCCTTTTCAGCCTTGCCAGATCAATCCAAAGAGGTGTTCATGATCGCCGATATTGCCAGACGTTTGCGAGAAAATATCCAGAAAGTGATAGTCGGAAAAGATGATGTCATTAATCTAACCCTGGTATCAGTGCTCACAGAAGGGCATCTCCTGCTGGAAGATGTGCCTGGGGTCGGAAAGACGACCTTAGCACGCGCCCTGGCGATATCGTTGGGCTGCAGTTTTCGCCGTATTCAATTTACTCCCGACCTGCTGCCATCCGATGTGACCGGTTTGAACTGGTTCAACCAGAAAGAACAAACCTTCGAATATCGACCGGGACCGATAATGAGCCAGGTTGTACTGGCGGATGAGATCAACCGCGCTACACCGCGCACCCAATCGGCATTGTTGGAGGCAATGCAGGAGCGGCAGATCACGATCGATGGTGTCACCCGTCTCCTGCCGCGCCCATTCCTTGTGATGGCAACTCAAAATCCAGTTGAATTGGAAGGCACTTTCCCACTTCCAGAAGCCCAGGTTGATCGTTTTCTACTGCGCTCGGTGATTGGGTATCCATCCGAAGAGGAGGAAAGTGCAATACTGGAGCGTTTCCGCAAGGAAGATCCGCTGTCTGGTTTGGAAGCAGTGACAACGCCCGAAGAGATCATGGATTTTCAGATCAAAAGGCAAGATATCCGGGTGGAAACTTCAATCCGTGATTATGTGGTGGCGGTCGCCCGTGCAACGCGTGAACATCCTGAAATCGAACTAGGGGCCAGTCCCCGGGCGACACTTGCCCTTTATTGGGCTTCGCAGGCCTGGGCTGGAATCCAGGGACGAGATTATGTGCTTCCGGATGATGTCAAGTTTCTGTCTCCACACGTGCTGACACATCGCTTGATGATCTCTCCGCAAGCCCAATTACGCGGCCGCAAACCTGAAGAATTGGTTGCAGATATTGTTGAAGCTGTCCCGGTTCCTGTAGAAGGATAAAGTGGAATTAAAGCGCTGGCTGCCTCTGTTCGTGGTGGGGATCATATTTGGGGTGGTGATGCGCGTCTCGCTATTGGTCACATTCTTGTTAGTGCTCTTGATTGTTTTGAGCCTGGCAACCTGGTGGCAGAGACGTTCCTTGATGGGTGTTAACTACCTGAGGAAACCTCATTATAAACGTGCCTTCCCCGGTGAGATCGTACCCTTGCGCATAGAGATTGAAAATCGGAAGCTGCTGCCATTGACCTGGCTTCGGGTCCAGGATCCGTGGCCAAAAGCTGTCGGTCCGGAGCAAGATGATGTGCTTGCACCGACCCATCGACCTGATCAAGGTTTGCTGACCCATGTCTTCAGCCTGCGCTGGTATGAGCGTGCCAGGCGTTATTACCGCCTTGAATTTCGCAAGCGAGGGGTATATCAAATAGGCCCCGTGCGTCTCGAGTCTGGCGATTTGTTTGGAATTTTCGAACGTTCTGAAGAGAGAGAACCAGTGGAGCTGCTGACAGTTTTTCCAGACCTGATCCCATTTGCTGACCTGCAGCTGCCGGCAGATGACCCCTTTGGCGACCGCCGATCACGGCGAAGACTGTATGAGGACCAAAACCAACCCATTGGTGTGCGTGATTACCTCCCTGAAGACAGCTTCCGCAAAGTACACTGGCCGGCTACCGCCCACACCGGCCAGCTGCAGGTAAAAGTCTACCAGCCCACATCCGCCAATATCATGGTATTGTGTTTAAATGTATCCACTTTTGCCCGTCATTGGGAAGGCACGAATCCGGAGCTGCTTGAGCATGTAATCAAGGTGGCGGCGACCCTGGCCACGAAAGGAATCGAAGATGGTTACCGGGTTGGATTGATCGCCAATGGGTGCCTGGCACACGCTGATCAACCCTTTCGTATCCCCCCGGGTCGCTCCCCAAAACAGCTCGCAACACTGCTCGAAGCGCTGGCAGGCGTGACACCGGTGGTGACCGGCCCATTTGAAAATTTCTTGCTCAAACAAGTGCCGCGCGTATCTTACGGGGCAACTTTGCTGATTGTTACCAGCATTACCAACCCGGAATTATTCGAAACCCTGGTGCAGCTCAGACAACATGGCAGGCAAATCACCTTGTTATCCTTTGCTGCACAGCCCCCGCAGCAGGTTCCTGGCATCCGTACTATTCACCTGCCTTTCGTTCCAGAAGCGGTAATTTAAGACCAAAGAAATTTCTACCCTCATGACTATTCAAGAATTCACCTCCCTGCGTGTCCCGCAAATCCGCTTCTGGCGGGAACTGGCCATCCTATCTTTGATGATCATGGAACTTTCCTGGGTCGCTCCCTGGTACCGCTCATTGACTCCAGAGACCTATGCAATGTCAATTTGGCGTGTATTTATTGTGCTGCTGGGTATCCTGCTTTTAGCTAACCTCTCCACCCGTTTGATGAATTTCCTGAATTTGAAGATTCAAATTCGACGGGCAGTGACGTTGATATTGATTGTGCTGTTAATATTTATCGGGCTGAAATTACTATTGTTCGAAACCAATCCGCTCAGTTTTGCAGAGCTGTTCAACCGTCCTTTCCGGGCATTCAGCGACGTGCGAGGACTGATTCCAGATGAATTCCTCGTGATCGTGGTGGTGCTGGTGGTTTATTGGCGGGGATTAGCCCTGGCCGCCAAGTATATCGACCCCACGTCTGTGCGGCAAAATTTTTACTTAGGTCTGGGAATGTTTGTCTCATACATCATGGTCAATACCTTGGTAACAGGTGAAACACCAGGAGCAATGCTTTACACTTTCTTCGTATCCGCATTGATTTCCATGGCCGCGGCACGAATTTTCACGATCACACAATTAAGAGGGGGAGCCAGGAATCCCTTCGATTTTCGCTGGTTCATGGGAGTACTGATCATCACACTGGTGGTTGTAGGATTGGCCGGATTCCTGGCCTGGCTTGTCTCTGATCAAACCTCGATTATCAACGGTATTGGTGGACTGGCGATGGGTATCTTTGGTGTGCTCATGCTGGTTCTGATCAGTCCGGTGATCTTCATCGTTGAGAGGCTGTCCAGCTCCATGCCTCAGGCATCTGGAGCAGTAC
Source organism: Anaerolineales bacterium (assembly GCA_022865865.1). The sequence goes on along the minus strand of JALHTN010000299.1, from coordinate 4,267 downwards.
AATCCATGATGAATGTGCTGGAAGATTTGCGCAACACATTTGGCAGTATTGCCAATAACTTGTTCGAGTTATTTAATATTCCCAGTCTGTTAAATTGGATGCAATTGCTTAAACCGATCTTATTGTGGGGATTTGTGATTGCCATCTTTCTTGCAATTCTCTTCAGCATCTCGCGCTGGTTGATGAACGAGAGAAGTTCAGACCTGGATGAACGAGAAGGTTTGATCGAGCGTGGTGATGTGTTGGGGATGCTGCGCAAGGCTATTCAAGACCGGCTGGATGGGTTGGGGCAATCTTTGCGCAACCGGACCAATTTGAGGGCTGGTCAGCGGTGGTTGGCAGCTGCTAAAATCCGGCGCATTTATTCTCACATGATGGATTTTGCCAACCAGCTCGGTGTGCCTCGTCCACCTGCCAGCACCCCATTGGAATTTCAGCCGGTTCTGGAGAACCTGCTCCCTGATGGCAGGGAAGATGTGCGGGTGATCACTGCGGCTTATCTGCGCGTGCGCTATGGAGAGCTACCGGAGACCAATCAAGAGATCAACGAAGTTGAGAACGCTTGGGATCATTTACGGGGTGTAGGCAAAGAGAAGCAAAATCAAAAAGGTAAATCTATAAATAAGTCCAAGTTGAAAACTGAATGAACTGACCTGGGTGAGAATACAAATTTGAGCATTAAATGCTTCAAATACGTTATGGCATGCAATCAAGGAGCAGAAAAACTCGTTCCAAGAGTAAAATTGGAACGAGTTTTTTGTTAACCGTATTGGTGAAATTATTAATTCTTACGGCTGAATTCCTTGATGATGCGGGCAATGTGTTCAGCACCTTTAAGGTACAGGTCAATGCGCATATTCTCATTTGGGGCATGCGCTTGAGAGCCTGGATAGCCGACTCCGGCAGTCACTACTGGCAGGTTGAGGATATGGATGAAGGGGTAATTTGGACCAGAACCCCCGATCATGGGGGCGATCTGCATCGGGTGTCCATATACTGGCTCGGCAGTCCGCATCACTAAAGCCACGAATGGATCGTCGGGATCGGTGCGCGCAGGTGGCTCTCCCCCTAGATAAGTGATTTCGATATCCATAAAGCCTTCCTGGTCGAGGAATTTGCGTAGGTTGAGCAGTACATCCTCTGGCTTCTGGTTGGGGACCAAACGAAAATCGACTTTGGCTGAGGCGTATGCAGGAAGTACGGTTTTGCCGCCTTCTCCCTGGTATCCTGATGTAAAGCCGCAGATCGTGCAGGTGGGTTCAAAAACTTCTGCCACTCGCAGATCGACGCCATCCGTCAAGCCCTTCAAGAAGGATTCGACTCCATAGCGTTCTTTTAATTCTTCAGATACCTCGGGTAGGGCTGCGATCAGCTCCAGGTCACGGGCACTTGGCGGTACGACATCATCGTAGTGTCCTGGCAGGCGGATGCGCTCATCTGTACCTTTAATGGATCGCAGTGCCCAAATCAGTCGCCAGGCAGCGTTGGGGAAGATCGAACCGCCTAACCCAGAGTGAGCATCGATGCTGGCCGTGCGCACAGAAAGTTCAACGTAGCAGATGCCGCGCATTCCCAGGTATTGGATCGGCACCTCGCGGTGATCGACGCCGCCGAACTCCCAGACACAGGCGTCAGCGGACAGTTTGGCTTGATTTAACTGGATGAACTCGTGCAGGTGAATGCTGCTCGTCTCTTCTTCCCCTTCGATGACGAATTTAATATTGCAGGGTAGTTCACCGTCAGCATCGAGAACAGCGTCAATGGCGTGCAGCCGGCTGACGATATGTCCTTTATCATCAGCAACCCCGCGCGCATACATCTTTCCATCGCGAATGGCAGGTTCGAAAGGTGGTGTCTCCCATTCATCCAGCGGTTCTGGGGGCTGGACATCGTAGTGGTTATAGAACATGAGGGTCTTGTCTTGCTTGCCATTCCTCTGTGCGAAAACAACTGGTGCGCCTTCGGTCGCCATGATCTCGACATCGAAATCACGCTGTCTCAGCATCTCGGCCACCAGTTCTGCACACTCCTGCATACCCAGATTTTGGGCTGCGATGCTTGGCTGGGCGCACAACCGTGAAAGTTCTGCCAGGCTGCGATCCAGGTTGGTATTGAGGTAATCTTTGATTTGCGTATAGTCTTCCATGATTTTTCAGCTCCTTAGAATAGAATATTCAGCGCGCTTGCACCTGCGAATGCAAAAATTCCCATTTTTACGACTTCTCCCATCCAGCAGAAGATAAAAAAACGCACCACAGGCATTTTTAATGATCCAGCTGCCAAACCCGCCAGATCGAAAAATGGGTTAGGGATGGCTGCCAGCAGAAAAATGGTCAGCGAACCGTTCTTTTTCATCCACCTGGTCAATCGTTCGTAAACTTCCACCCGCTCGACAACAGCCTGACCGCTGAAACCAGCCAGGTACCCGGAAAGTTCACCCAGCGCGGCGCCTGTACCCGCGGCGAGAGCCACACCGAGCGGATTAAATATGCTGCCCATAGTGAAGACGACGGCTACCCCCGGCGCCGGCAGCAAGACGGTGGCATAGGCCATAAATGAAAGCACGAATATCCCCGGGTATCCATATATGGCCAGCTGTTCAGCCTGGTCACGGAGGGTGAAGATGAAGATACTCAAGCCAATCACCACGAACAAAGCCATGATGCGGGCCAGGGTTGTACGTCTTTCAGGGGTCAATAGGGAGCGAAGAAAAGTAGAAATGCGCTTCAAAGCGCGCTGCAAGCCGGTTTGTGAACCGGGATTGGTATTTGAAACCATCCCCACTATTCCTGTTCGTCCCGCAGCAGATCCCGTAAGCGGGCTACGACCATATCCATGGCAACCGTGTTGCGACCCCCCTCAGGGATGATCACATCCGCATGGCGTTTGGATGGGTCGACAAATTCCAGGTGCATAGGGCGCACCGTGTTCTGGTACTGTTCGATCACTGAATCGGTTGTGCGCCCGCGTTCAGCGATGTCCCGCTGTAAGCGGCGAATGAAGCGGATATCTGGATCGGTATCCACGAAAATCTTCACATCAAACTGATCACGCAGTGCTTGTTCGACGAAGATCAGAATACCTTCGATGATAATCACGGATTGAGGCTGCACCGTGAGTGATCGTGAAGTGCGGGTATGGGTTTTAAAGTCATATACCGGCAGATCGATCGCCTGCCATTTTTTGAGCTTTTTGATGTGCTGGATGAGCAGTTCAGTATCTAATGAATCTGGATGGTCAAAATTGATTATTTCCCGCTGGGCAACGGGAAGATCTTTGAGATCTTTGTAATAGGCATCATGGGGCAGGTAAGCAATGTGTTGGGTGCCAACCCGGCCCAATATGACATTGGCAATTGTGGTTTTTCCTGATCCGGTTCCACCGGCAATTCCAATCGTGAGCGGCTTTTTCCTTTCTTCCATGACTGAATTATACCGGATGGGAGCTTAATAAAACATCATTTTCTTCGATCTCGCTTGACTTGTGATCTATGTGAGGGTAGACTGAACAAAATGTGAATACTGGTTGAATTGCATAAAGGAGAGCATGGATGCAGAAGTGGGAGTATTGCACATTAGGACCCATTGAATTCTCATCAACAAGCTGGAAATGGATTCCCAATGAGCCCACCAGGATTTTGTTTACCACGAAGGGCGTTAAAGAGGAGGGGTTCAAGATCGACGAAACGAGTTCGCTGACGGATGTGCAGGACGAAGTAGCGACCGTGCTTGCCCAGCTGGGTGAACAAGGTTGGGAGATGGTTGGCTGTGGATCGGTGTTTGCTTCCGGGCATTTCTTATATTTCAAAAGACCGGTTGATTAAACGATTCCAACCCTCCATTCGCATTATTCATTGTGATTGCCAGGGTTATCCGGGTTAAAATCAGATCTTTGACAGCTGGAGTACAGGTTGTACAGATTTGATAAAAACAATAACGAGTTTTTGCTGGTGAGTGATGAAAAATTCAGCGCGTTATTATGGTAAGGAATCCGTATCTACTCCATTTTAAAAACCCCGTGGTGGGGTAAAAAAGTTATTTGCTAAATAATAAAAGCCACCGAAGGGATTCGAACCCTTGACCCGTCGCTTACGAAGCGACTGCTCTGCCGACTGAGCTACGGTGGCGGTTTGGTATCCGGCGAAAATTATACAGGGTAAACCTAGTAATGGCAAGGAAATGAGGTTACATTGAGGATCGCGATGCTTTCATACCATACCTGCCCGTTGGCGACCCTGGGCGGGAAGGATACGGGTGGGATGAATGTA
>JALHTN010000298.1 GCA_022865865.1 Anaerolineales bacterium | reverse complement strand
GCCGGCTATAACGACGGGATTTCATTTGGGGTTGCCGGTTGTGTATGCTCGCAAAACAAAACCGATCACCATGCCTGATCAGGTTTTTCTAACCCTGACACCCTCTCACACCAAAGGACGCACGGTTGAATTGATCATTTCTCCAGAATTTCTAGCAGGTGGTGAGCGAATATTGATCATTGATGATTTTCTAGCCTCTGGCGCCACCATACTTGGTTTAGTACGTCTTGCGCAAACCGCTGGGGCAACCGTTGTAGCGATCGGGGCTTTAATCGAAAAGAATTTCGAGGGAGGTCGCTCTGCTCTTGCACATCTCGAGATCCCAATCGAATCCCTGGTTGTGGTCTCAGCCATGGAAGGAGATCGGATCATGTTTGCCGATGATTGATTTCCGGTGAAAGTGAATAAACGACGCTCATGTAAATGCTCAAATAAAGGTCGATGATGGTAGATACAATAGCAATCCTAGATTTCGGTTCTCAATATGCCCAGCTGATCGCCCGGCGGATCAGAGAAGCGCATGTGTATTGCGAGCTGCATCCTTGGGATTCACCTTATGACCACGTGTTGGGTACTGATCCCAAGGGTTTTGTTCTTTCTGGTGGACCAGCTTCTGTATATGGACCGGATGCGCCCCAGATCCCGGCATATGTAATCGAGAGTGAATTACCAATTCTCGGGATATGCTATGGCATGCAGGCGCTGACCAAAGCCCTGGGGGGTGTGGTCGTACCCGCGGAAGAACGTGAGTATGGACCCGCGTATTTGCATGCTGTCAAGAATAATCCTGTCATCGACCCAGGGCGTTACAAAGTCTGGATGTCGCATGGAGACCGGGTTGAACAGCCCCCGGATGGTTTTGAAGTGCTTGCCAGCAGTGATAACTCTCCCGCCGCCTTCATCGGAGATATCGAGCGCCGTTACTATGGTGTGCAGTTTCATCCGGAAGTGAACCACACACCGCAAGGGTATCAATTCCTGAAGCAGTTTGTGATCAATGTTTGTGGAGCCACACCTGGCTGGACAGCTGAATCGATCATCCAGGATAGCGTTTCCCGAATTCAGGAGCAGGTTGGAGATGAGCGCGTCATGGCGGCTGTGAGCGGGGGCGTAGACTCGAGTGTGGCAGTTGCCCTGGTGCATAAAGCGGTGGGCGATCAATTGGTTTCAGTGTTTGTTGACAATGGCCTGTTGCGGGAGGGCGAGGTTCATCAGGTAGTGGCTGCATTTCAAAAGCACCTGGGCATGGAACTGGTCCCCGTTGACGCCAGTGATGAATTTTTATCCCAACTTAAACCTATCATTGATCCAGAGGGTAAAAGGCGGGTGATTGGTGAGACATTTATCCGCGTTTTCGAGAGACAAGCTCTGGACCTGGGTCAGCCGAAATATTTGGTTCAAGGAACGATTTATCCAGACGTGGTGGAATCAAAGGCCGCGGATCGCGCCAAAGTTGATCGCATAAAAACGCATCACAATGTTGGCGGATTACCCGAAGATATGCATTTCGATCTGGTTGAGCCGCTGCGCTATTTGTTCAAGGATGAAGTTCGCGCTGTTGGTGAGGCTCTGGGATTGCCCAATGAACTGGTTTGGAGACAACCTTTTCCCGGACCTGGTTTGGCAGTCCGCTGCCTCGGAGAAATCAACCCCGATAGATTGGCACGCTTGCGAGCTGCAGATGCCATCCTCAATCAGGAATTGGCAGCTGCAGGATTGTTGGTGCTCAATACAGGTGGTGATGGCATTCAAGGCACGTCTCAAGCATTTGCAGTTTTGTTGCCGGTGCATTCGGTGGGTGTGATGGGAGACCAACGCACATACCAGGAAGTGATCGCCATCAGAGCGGTCACAACGGATGATTTTATGACTGCAGATTGGGCGCGGTTGCCGCATGACTTCCTGGCTCGCATTGCCAACCGGATCGTCAACGAAGTTCAGGGAGTCAATCGGGTGGTATACGACATCACCAGTAAGCCACCTGCAACCATTGAATGGGAATGAATATTCCCGCAGGGCTATTTCCACGAACATGTGCTAAAATTCGGCTATGTCTCTAGCTCCGCACAGGGGCATCCTGACCCTGATTTGGATTTTGATCCTGTTATTGGGGACTGTATACAGTCCAATAAGTGCGCAAGAGGGGAGTCAGGTTCGCTTAGCTCCAGTAAATACGCAAGAATTTCCCAGCATAACTAGCTACTTGGATGTTCGTTCTCCACAGGGGGAATTCATCCATGGTTTGGAGCAGCAGAATGTTCACATCATCGAGGATGGCAGTCAAATACCGGTTCAGGAATTGCAGCACATGCACACAGGAGTCCAATTTGTGCTGGCAATCAGCCCTGGTCCTGCCTTTGATATCCGTGATGTCCAAGGGGTAAGCCGCTATGAATATCTGGCCCAAGCGCTGCAGGATTGGGCAGATGCACGGCAAGGTTCTACGGTGGATGATTTGAGCATCATCGTTGCCGACGGCCCCGAATCTACCCACGAAACTGATCTCAACCGGTGGGCAGCATCGCTGGGATCCTTTAATCCAACAGGTGAAGAGACAGGTCCGGACTTCGATATATTGACGCGTGCATTGGATGTGGCTGCCGATCCAACCTCAACTCCTGGTATGTCAAACGCGGTGCTGTTTGTCACCCCCCTCCCAGCACAGGATGTGTCCTTAGGCTTGCAGAGTTTGGCTGCCCGGGCGACCCAGCAGGGCGTAAAAATCTTCATCTGGCTGGTTGCATCCGCGGAGTTATTTTCCTCACCAGAAGCGGAACAGATGAGGTTCCTTGCAGAAGAAACTGGAGGAGCGTTGTTTGCCTATTCAGGGCAGGAGCCAATCCCATCACCAGAAAATTTTCTTGAAGCATTAAGGAATACTTATTTCCTGGCATATGATTCACAAATCAGCACCAGCGGGCCGCATCAGACGAGTGCCGAGGTTACTATTGAAGGATTAACTATCACATCACCAGAGCAAACATTTGATCTGGAAGTAATCCCGCCAAGTATTACTTTCGTATCCCCTCCGATGGAAATCGAACGCACAATCGTTGGCTCAGAGAGCGAATTGCAATCACTGTCTCCAAATTCCCAATCACTGGAATTATTAATTGAATTTCCGGATGGGTATTCACGCCCCATTGCAGAAACAACCCTTTTTGTCGATGGGGTGGCGGCCGATGTCAATCGAATTGAACCCTTTGACCGCTTTACCTGGGATTTGAGCGAATATGCTTCCAATGGAGAGCATATTTTAGTGGTAGAGGTCGAGGATAGCTTGGGATTGACCAGTCAGAGCGTTGAAACCTCGATCCAGGTGAATGTTGGCGGTTCAGATGAGAGCTTTTTTGGGCTCATTTCACAAAACCGTATTATTCTGGCCGCAATTCTGGTTGTTGTTTCAGGAGCGATTTTATTATTGATTTTTGTCCTGGGTGGCAGGTTAAAACCTGGGTTTTTGCGAGATCGGCGCCGCAAGAAAAAGCAATCCGGACCGATTACGCAGCCGGTGCAAATTAATCAGGAAAATTCAACCCAATCGCGTCCATCTTGGATCAACCGGATTCAATGGCACCGCGGTCCGATAACTACTAGACCTTACGCCCAATTTATCCCCATCACGGATTCCAAT
>JALHTN010000297.1 GCA_022865865.1 Anaerolineales bacterium | reverse complement strand
GGTCGTGGTGATCGTGGATTTACGCACCCACGCTGTTTCCCCGCAGGAAGGATATATCGAAATGATGAAGTACAATACGCAAGCAATTGTGGAAGCCCTAAAATAACCAGATGAACAGTCCCCAAACAACTTCAGCAAGCGCCCAAAATTTACCGGATGAGCCGGCGCGCCTGGAGGTGGAAAACGTACGGGTGAGCTACAACGGCCACCCGGCATTAGATGATTTGTCGTTTCAAGTAGCGCATGGGGCGCGTATAGCTGTTGTAGGCCCGAACGCGGCCGGGAAAACCACCCTGTTTAAAGCTTTGGTGGGATTGATTCATCTGAATGCGGGTCATATTCACATTCATGGTCAACCCATAGGTCATCACCAAGACTGCGTGGCTTACGTCCCGCAACGAGAAGAAGTTGATTGGCGTTTTCCGGTCACTATTTTCGATGTGGTCATGATGGGTCGTTTTGGACAGCAGGGTTTTTTAAAGCGACCCAGCCATGTCGATCGAGAGATTGTGATGCACAGCCTCGAGCAACTTGGAATCGCGGATCTGGCAGCCCGTCCGATCGGAGAGCTATCCGGAGGACAGCAGCAGCGGGTTTTCCTGGCGCGCGCGCTGGCTCAGGAGCCGCATATCTTGCTGATGGACGAGCCTTTCACAGGGGTGGATTTCACCACCCAGGAGACGACCCTGGAACTGCTGGAGCACCTGCAATCCCAGCAGGTCACCGCCATGGTTTCCACCCATGATCTGACTCTGGCTTCTGAGCGCTTTGACCAGGTATTACTGCTCAATAAGCGCATGATCGCTTACGGAAACCCGCCAGAGGTATTTACCCCAGAAAATCTCAGCCGGGCGTTTGGCAGTCAAGTTCTGTTCCTGGATGGTGTGGCGGTGGTAGACCAGTGCTGCCCACCGGAAGAGGAAATCGATTGATGGTAGAAATCATCGATGGATTGCTGACCCCCCTATCGTATGCATTTATCCAGCGCGGCCTGCTGGCTGCCTTGATGGTGGGAATTTTATGTTCGGTGATCGGTTGTTATGTAGTGCTGCGCTCAATGGCTTTCCTTGGGGATGCCATGGCGCACGCAGTGCTGCCTGGTGTCGCGGTAGCTTATCTGCTGGGTAGGAACCTGACGTTGGGCGCGCTGGCGGCTGCCCTGGTGGTTGCCCTGGGGGTGGGTCTTTTCTCGAGGCGGGGAATGATTAAAGAAGATACAGCGATCGGGGTGCTCTTTGCTGCTGCGCTGTCTCTGGGCGTGGTATTGATCAGCAGCATTCGCACCTATGCAGTCGATCTGAGCCATATCCTGTTTGGCAACGTGCTGGGTGTAAGCAGCCTGGATTTATGGCTGACCGCCATAATCGGTGGTGTAATTTTGATTTCGATCCTGGTATTCTACCGGCAGTTCCTGGTGATATCTTTTGACCCGGTATTAGCAGCAACTTTACGCATACGAGTCGGTTTGTTCAACAACCTGCTGCTCGTGCTGCTGGCGTTGACCATTGTGATCTCAATGCAAACCGTGGGTGTTGGATTGGTGGCGGCGATGCTGGTGACACCTGCGGCGACCGCATACCTGCTCGTACGCCGGCTGCCAGCTATGATGGTGCTCTCGGGATTGATCGGCGGTTTTTCCAGCCTGGTGGGACTTTTTACCAGCTACCATCTCAATGTGGCATCCGGGGCGGCGATCGTTTTGACGACCACGGTCATCTTCCTGGTTGTCTTCCTGTTTGCACCTCAGCGGGGCTTGGTGTGGGATCTGTCTCGCCGCTACTCGACCTGAGCAGCAGATGGCTGCTTTGGGGGATATAATTTCGCCAGCCAAAACTTTAGGGTATCAGCGGGTAAAGGTTTGATCCCTGGTTTTGTTTTGGGTTGGGGGTTGATCCATCGTTTCTACAATCGGGAGCAGCCTCAGCCACCACTGCTGCTTAACACGCTGGTAACCCGGTTCAACCAGGCGCGGGAAATCGTAAATACTGGAAAATTCGATCTCCCCTCCTTTTAAACCCACCATGGATGCCGCAGGCACCGGGTTGTCGATCTCCGATAACAGGAATTCAATGCTCTGGGAGGCCAGACGGGTAGCCTGGATGCGGTCGAACGGCGAAGGATTGCCTCCCTGCTGAATATGTCCTAAGATCGCCTGGCGCACATCGAAAAGTCCGGCGCCCTCCTGTTCGAAGAGAGTGGACATGAAAGTGCTGTCATAAAGCCCACCCGCTCTCTCGTTGCGGATCATTAACCCCAAGCGTTTACCACTATTAAATCCATCGATCAGGTTGGCCACATCCTCTTGTAATTCGGCCAGGGTGAGCTCCTGCTCTGGTAAATAGGCTTTCTCTGCGCCAGACGCCAAACCGCTTAACAAGGCGAGATAACCGCAGTCACGCCCCATGACCTCCACCACGAAACAGCGACGTGAAGCGACAGCGGATTGCTTGATCTTGTCCACATTGGTGACAATACTGTTTAAGGC
>JALHTN010000296.1 GCA_022865865.1 Anaerolineales bacterium | reverse complement strand
GTTATCGAGCAAGATCTGGGGATCGGCAAGCATGGCCTCGTAATGCTGCAAACGGACCTGGATGAAGGCCTGCCAGGGTGTGCTGACACCAAATTCCGCCATCCGCTCTGCAGCTTTCTCCTGGAGATCAAACCGGTCGACAAGGGTTTGAGCGACTTCTTGCCGGGCGAGTCCCACTACCTCCTTAAAGGCTTCAACAACCTGCCCCTCGCTGATCTGGTGCGGGGAAAGCTCTATTGCGGCTCCAGCATAGGAGAGCGCTTTGAGCCGTTCAGTTTGCACCAGGGTCCCGTCGAGATCAAAAATCAGCGCGCGAATCATAGTTTTCTCATGTCTGCAGTAAGATTTCTCTGCGACCAATCCGTTTCACTCATGTCTTGCTCCCCCGCTATCCTATCCGCGATAGGGGGAGGTGGTTTCCAGATTAATCGCCCGGTAGGGTTAATTTCATAATGCCGGCGATAGAATCTTCCCCCAGATGGAGTCTGATCACACGCCGGCCTGAGTCCAATAGGGCCTGGCGGTCGCCCAGGGCCTGGGCACCCTTGAGTACGCCAAAGCTGATCGTTGAGTCAGCTGAGCCGGGTTCATCTGGAATGGGGAGGTCCGGGCTTGAATCACTGGTCAGCTGGATGAACATCCCGCCTCCTGCATCTCCCTTATGCACCTGACCTGTCGAATGCAGGAACCGGGGACCATAACCCAACGTTGTTGCCAGGTGGGTTTGGTCGCGGAGCTGCTCCCGTAAAACCAGCAGCGCCTGATCTGTCTCAGGGGTTGGCTGGATATAAGCCTGCAGGGCGAGATATGCACCAGGCTGAGCATCTGCAAGGAAGTTTTCCAGGACCAATCCCGGCGATTGAGGATCTGTCATTGCCAGCGGTTGATCTGCGTAGATGCTAATGCCATCTACCTCCAGAGCTGCATCTAAAGCGGGGAGTTGACCCCGCTCCTGGTAATTACTGACCATAATACGTGCCAGGATTTTCGCAGATTCGACATTGGGTTGATCGAATGGATTTATTCCCAGAATATAACCTGCTACCGCAGTTGCCAGCTCCCAGAGGAAAAACTGTCCACCCAATTCATATATGTCTGTTAGCTGCAGCCTGACGACTGGATGTCCTGCTCCTTCCAAGGCCGCTATCCGTGCATCGAAAGTTGTATCACCCTTCAGCCGCAGGTAGACAAACAGGCGATCGTCACCGTAATATTTAGGCTGCGTGACTGGCTCACCGACAACCGGCAGGATCCCATTGCCTTGCTTGCCGGTACTCTCAGCGATCAGCTGCTCGACCCAATCAGCGAAGCTGCTAATTTCCGGCGAGGTGATCAAAGTCACTTTGTCTCTTCCAGCTTTGGCAAGTTCTCCCAGGATCGCACCAAGTCGAGCGGCAGTGTTCTTCCCCACAGCTGAAGAATTGAACCCCTCATTTAAACTGGCTGTATTTAAAGCTTGTTTCAACAAGGAGTCCAGGTCAACCCCGATTAAAGCTGCCGGAACCAAGCCAAAATAGGAAAGCGCGGAATAACGCCCGCCAATGCTGGCATCGTTATGGAAAGTAGTGCGGAAGTTATATCGGCTGGCGATTTGATCCAGCTGCGATCCAGCGTCTGTGATGGCAACGAAATGTGATCCAGCTGCCTCAACACCAAGTGCGGTCGAAACCTGGTTGTAGAAATATTTAAAGAAAGAAAGTGTTTCTACTGTTCCACCGGATTTTGTCGAGACGATGAAAAGTGTTTTTGCCAGGTCAAGTTTAGCTGCCTGGGCGGCGACAGCGCCGGGATCTGTGCTGTCCAAAACAGCCAGATCGAGGAAACCCGCGCGGGTCCCAAAAGTCTTGCGGAATACCTCTGGCGCCAGGCTCGAGCCACCCATCCCCAACAGCAGAACTTGGGTAAAGCCAGCCTGGCGGACGGTTGAAACGAACTGTTCTAGATCAGGGATGGCGGTCTTCATTTTCTCAGCGATATGCAGCCATCCCAGGCGGTTCGTGATTTCGGCGGGATCTGGTTTCCAGAGGGTGAAATCGTGTTCCCAAATCCGCTCAATAACCTGCTC
>JALHTN010000295.1 GCA_022865865.1 Anaerolineales bacterium | reverse complement strand
ATCATCATTGTTGGCCTCCCAGGTAAGGCCGTCCAGGAAAGCCGTGATCGCGTCCAAATGGCGATCAAGAATGCTGGCCTGGTCTTCCCCCGCAAACGTATCACCGTCAACTTAGCGCCAGCTGCCGTTCGCAAGGAAGGTCCGGCTTATGACCTACCTATCGCCCTGGGAGTATTGATCGCCACCAACCAGCTGCCCCAGGACTGCCTGGATGAGTCTTTCGTGGTGGGTGAACTCTCTCTGGACGGCAGCGTCAGGCATATTAGGGGAGTATTACCCATGGCGGCCCTGGCGCGGCAGGAAAACTACCCGCGCATTTATGTCCCCCACAGCGACGCCGGGGAGGCCGCCTTAATACCGAATCTCGAAGTGATCCCGGTCAGCACTTTAGCAGAGCTTTATGCACACCTGTCTGGACGGAATTCCATCCCAGTACAGCAGCCTACATCTCCTGAGGAAATTCCGGTAGAGGTGCAAACCGATTTCCGGGAAATCAAGGGACAGGAACATGTTAAGAGAGCGCTGGAAGTAGCCGCCGCAGGTGGACATAATGTGATCATGATCGGACCTCCTGGAGCCGGGAAAACGTTGTTAGCTCGTTCCCTACCAGCCATCTTGCCTTATATGACCATTGATGAAGCCTTGGATGTCACCCGGGTCTACTCGGTAGCCGATTTATTGCCGCAGGATACACCCCTGATCCGCAACCGGCCGTTCCGCGCCCCTCATCACACCATATCCAATGCCGGTCTCGTGGGCGGTGGGACCTGGCCGCATCCAGGTGAAATATCTCTGGCTCATCGTGGGGTTCTATTCCTGGATGAGCTGCCTGAATTTAGCCCCCGTGTTCTTGAAGTGATCCGCCAGCCGATCGAGGATAAGATGGTCACGATCAGCAGGGCGCAGGGCTCGCTGACATTTCCTGCGAACTTTCAGCTGGTTGCCGCGATGAATCCCTGCCCCTGCGGTTATTACGGTGACCCCCTTAAACCCTGTTCTTGCTCCTCATCGACTGTCACCCGCTATCAGAAGCGCATCTCCGGTCCCCTGCTGGATAGGATTGACATACATGTCGAAGTGCCACGGGTAGATTATGAGAAATTAAGTGATGACCGCTTTGGAGAACCCTCTGCATCTGTTCAAGCACGCGTAGAGTCAGCGCGTGAGCTTCAGCGACAGCGATTTCATAACAACGGGGATTCCCAAAAATCTCGAAAGCTGCAGCAGCTCAGCTCGAATTCTGATATGCATCCGGCAGCGATACGCAGGTATTGTGAGCTGGACACTACCTGCCAATCATTAATGCGCTCAGCGATGAGCCAGATGCAGCTATCCGCACGCGCTTATCACCGGGTGTTGAAGTTATCCCGTACCATCGCCGATTTAGCTGGGGACGCCAAGATTTCTCCCCAACACCTGGCGGAGGCGCTGCAGTACCGGCCCAAACTGGATCAATTCTAAAATCTCGTACGTAATTTTCTACTAATCCCCTCGTTTGCTTCTCAAAATGCAATGATACAAAAACTATCCTTAGATAATTCGAGGGTCTCAAAATCAGCTAAAAACCTGGTTTGGAATTATTGATAATCTAGAAAATCCCACAAAAACCTTTGTCAAGAAAGCACTTTTTTATTGGTAATCCCAGAAATTTCACCATTTGAAATTCGTTGACTCTAATTAATTACCGGTTTTTAAGGTAGAATACCCCATAATCGTGGGAATTGCTTCCAAGATTGGTTTCTTGTAATGAGTAATTACTATTTCGTAAGCTCTTAAGTATTGAAAAACGAATACAATAGTATTACCAGAAGATAATTACT
>JALHTN010000294.1 GCA_022865865.1 Anaerolineales bacterium | reverse complement strand
GTAGGTGTGGTTTTTCAGTTGCCAACAAATCACGATGAACCTGATACTGAATCGAAACATCTCCTTCAAGAAGCCAGGCTATGAGTTGACGCTCATCTAGCACACTTGGAGATTTCCTCATAGTTTTTATAACGCTTAACCCAGATTTGACTATATGATAACGATACAAATTAATTTGATGATGCCTTGGCCCCACCTGGGGTGAGAAAAATAAAGTCACAATCGGAATCGGGAAATTCTTTTGTTATCCTTCGAGCATAATAATTAGTTTGCTGATCACCTTCTGGTGAATGCAATTAATTTTCAATGCCAATTATTGATGAAATACCAATTCGGATCAAGAATGTATGCAAGTTTATCGCTTATGAAATTCTGGTCGTAAGATCGGCGAAATATTTCTGGAATGGTTAATTGACGTGGACGTGCAGGGGGAGATTTAATAAACAAGCGCTCTAGATCAACAATAGAAGTCTGGTACTCCTCGAGTAATAAATCGTCAGCAGCCTTCTCTACTTTGATGACAACAGAAGGCTCCAATAAAAACCACACAGCATTGTGGTTATAAAACAAATATATATCAGGTTTGTGATAATAACAAGTATACATTTGGAGATTGCCCCCTTCCTTTGGTCGAGGACAGGCTTCGCTTCGCTTCGCTCGCAATGACATTTAGACTGAACCGATAAGAGGGGTTATCGGAACTGGGAAGGAGGAAAATGGCGGGATTCCAATCCCGCCGTACGGAGGGTGCCCTCACCCGATGGACAAGGATAGTTCCCAAAAAGAAAACGGTCATGCTTTTGGTAGCGCCCGCCCAGTGTAAACTGATGGATAAATATAATGACAGGTAAGGGGGATTCTTCACTCGCTCCGCTTGTTCAGCCCCGTAGGGATCCGGGAGTAAACAATGACATACTAGTGCGTGGGATTTGCGCCCCGTAAAAACAACAGGAGTGAACCAATGAAAATAAAGGTCAGGATTCGATTCCTGACCTACTCTTCGGAGAGGATTTGCTGGAAGATGGCGAGGCGGCTGCGGGCGTTTTCAGCGGAAATGGTTGATCGCGGCGGTCGAATCTTTCTGCAAGGTGAATCCAGGCGTCCGGGTCCAGGATTCTGTGGTGGTAGAACTGGTGCTCGAGCTGACGATAACGAGCCAGGAAAAAACCCAGGAGTAAACCCCAGTTCCCCGCGACAAGTGCGGGGCTAAAGCTTTGTCAGACGGACAGACATTAAATGTCGGGTATGTCTGCCTTTGGAGGACCAGGCTTCACCTGAACTATTAGTTCGTCGGGATTGGAATCCCGACCTACTGGGTATGAGCGCTGGGGAAAGATCTTGACAAAAATAATTTATCCGGTAGAATATATTTTACCAATTAAATTAATTTTAGCGATGGGAGTAATATAAACTATGGAGGAATTTAAACCCGCCCCGGTGATGCTGGTCAAGGACCTGGAGACGCTCAAAATCCTGGCAGACCCGCTGCGCAACCAGATCCTGGAGATCCTGGCTCCGGAGAAGCTGACCATCAACCAGATGGCCGAGAAACTGGGCCTGGCGCCCAGCAAACTCTACTACCATATCAACCTGCTGGAGAAATACGGCTTGATCCAGGAAGTGGACTCGCTGGTCAAGGCAAACATCATCGAGAAGGTGTACTGGATCACGGCCTATGATTGCAAGATGGATGATCACCTGTGCAATTTCTCCACCCCTGAAGGACAGCAATCGACGATGACCACCATGATCACGCCGATAAATACCACCCGGGAGGATATCCTGCGCAGTCTCGAGGCGAGAGTGACAGCCCTCGACCAGGGTGCCGAAGAGCATCCACGCCAGGTGGTCATATTCCGAGAAGTACGCAGCATGAGCGATCAAACAGCCGATCAATTCGCAGGGCGGATTAAAGCAGTGCTGGAGGATTTCGAGAAATTTGAGGGGGATGAAGAAACAGAGGATACACACATGCGAGCGTTAACGGTGGCCTACTATCCCAGTTTTTATTATGATCCGCATGATGCCATCGAGAAATAACCGCCGCGGAATTTAACCGCACTTGAAACTCTGAGGCTGGAAATCTGGTTAGCTTGAAAGGGCAACGATCATGAAAAGCAAACCCTTAGAAACCCTGCGGGGTATGAAAACATTCCTTGTGATCTGGGTGGGGCAGTTGGTCTCCATCATCGGCTCAGGGCTGACCGGCTTTGCATTGAGCGTGTGGATGTACGAGCAAACCGGCCAGGCGACGCCGATCGCCCTGAACGCCCTGTTTTTCAATCTGCCTAGGGTGATCTTATCTCCGATTGCGGGCTCGGTGGCGGACCGCTACAACCGCCGTGTGATCCTAATCCTGGCAGACACTGGCGCGGCGCTTTCTACCCTGGCAGTGGCGATTATCCTTTTCAGTGGAAATCTAGAGGTCTGGCATATTTACCTGACAACGGCTCTGAGTTCGGCGTTCAGCGCTTTCCAGGAGCCCGCCTACCGGGCTTCGATCACCATGCTGGTGCCCAAGAAGGACCTGGCACGGGCGGGCGGCATCCAGCAGATCGGATTCGCCATCCAAACGATCCTGACCCCGCTGATCGCCAGCGTGCTGTACCTGGCGATCGGCCTGGAAGGGGTGATCTTGATCGATTTCGCCACCTTCTTTGTCGCCATCGGTGTCCTGCTGGTGGTGCGCATCCCGCAGCCCAAAGCAACCACTGTGATCGATGAAGGAGGCGAGAAAAATTCGATGTGGCAGGACTCGCTTTTTGGATGGCGATATTTGCGCAAACAGCCCGGCTTATTCGGGCTTCTGTGGTACTACGCGGTGGTCAATTTCTTTTTGAGCCTGTCGGGAATTCTGATGATCCCGCTGGTGCTTTCATACGGAGCGGCAACGGATATCGGCATCATCCAGATGGCAGGGGGGGCTGCGATGCTGATCGGTGGATTGCTGATGGGTGTTTGGGGAGGACCGAAAAGCCGCCTGATCTGGGGCGTGGTGCTGGCGATCGCCATGAGCGGTTTTGGCTATTTCATGGCGGGCTTGAGACCATTAACCTGGTTGATCGGCGCGGCACAGTTCGTGATCCTGTTCTTTATTCCCATATCGGCGGCGATGAGCCAGGCGGTCTGGCAGAAGAAAGTTGCGCCGGACATCCAGGGGCGCGTGTTCGCTATCCGGGCCATGATCGCTTACATGATCATCCCGCTGGCGAACCTGGCGGCAGGACCGCTGGCAGATCATGTGTTCGAACCGCTGCTGCAGGAAGGTGGAGCACTGAGCGGGACCTTTGTGGCCGGCGTGGTCGGAGTGGGCGCCGGGCGAGGCATTGCGCTGATCTTTATCATCTCGGCTTTTTCTTTGTGGATATCGAGCACATATGCCTTCGCCAACCCACGCATCCGCAACCTGGAAGAAGAAATCCCGGATGCGATCCCCGACGAACCGGAGGATGTGGAAGCTGTGCCGGGAGAAGAAGGAGCACAGCCCGTAATGCAAACTTCCAGAGGATAAACAGTTTTGCAACCCCAATGTTGCATTGTAATCTTAGATCAATTATGGGCTAATGTACAGCCGGTCTTTACGACCGGTTGTATAATTGGTTGGGGTTTGTAAGGCGATATTTGTCCCCCAGGAGCAGCAAGTATGATCTCCCAGCTGGAGCAGTTAAACCGTCTTTCTTTGTTCGAATTCCCTGGGTACTTCTCTTCTTTAGCTGCTCCACGCTCAAATTCGTTACGCGGGATTTACCGGGGTACTTTTGTAGGTCCGGCCTGGCTGCGGCGCCTGGCGGGACCGCTGCTGGTGGTCACCCGGATGGGGGATTGGCTGGGAAAGGATATTGATCCTGAGGGACGGGCGCTCAACCTGGTGCGAACAAGGGGCAGCATCATGCAGAAGTTCCCAATGCGGCTTGTGGAGCGTGAATCGCTGATTGATGGCAAACCTGGATTGGCGCTGCGTTATGAAGATAGCAATCCCTTCCCCTGGCCATGGATCATCGATGAGCTGCGCAGTATCCAACCCGACCTGGTGCTGGGGATGACGATAGCCCGATTGGGACCATTAACGCGTTTGCCGCTGCCCTTTGTGCTGCAGCCCCGGGAAAGTATGGATGAATTTTAAATCAAGCGTGGTCCGCCCAGGGTTGTTGGTTTTTGCGCATTGACCCTGTTGGAACTGGGCCATAGATACTGTAGGGAATAAAGTCGGCTGCTTTAAACATTGCCAGCCAAACAGGAGAATCAGGCATGCAATATTCCTTCGACGAAGAATTCGATCGTAAAGGCACTCACTCTGTTAAGTGGGAGTTTGCTCAAGAAGGGGAAGATCTACTTGAATTTGAGCATACTGACCGCTGTTTCGGACAAGATCGGGTCCTGCCGATGTGGGTGGCTGACATGGATTTTCGCAGCCCAGAGCCTGTTGTGGAAGCAATAAAAGCAAGGGCTGAGCACGGGATTTTTGGATACTGCGCTCCAACCAGCGATTTCTACCAGTCTGTAGTCAGCTGGATGGAACGGCGAAATGGCTGGATAATTGATCCAGATTGGATCTTATTAACACCAGGTGTGGTTCCGGCGTTGAATATGCTGGTTCGTACGTTCACCAGGCCAGGTGAAAAGGTGCTTATTCAGCCACCCGTTTATTACCCATTCTATGGTGCAGTTGAGAATAATGATGCCCAACTGGTTACAAATCCTCTTGTGCTCGAGGATGGTGGCTACCGCATGGACCTGACGGATCTTGAAGCGAAATGCAGTGATCCGCAAGTCAAGATGGCGATATTGTGCAGCCCGCACAACCCCGTGGGCCGGGTATGGACCGAGGAGGAGCTGCATAATTTTGGTCAGATCTGCATTGAAAACGACATCCTGGTCGTGTCC
>JALHTN010000293.1 GCA_022865865.1 Anaerolineales bacterium | reverse complement strand
GTCTTGAAGATGGATCCCATAACGTTGGGGATGCACTCGGCGTTACCCACCACACCCTCGGGGACACCAAAGGCATCGGGGTAGGCGTAGTCGAAGATCGAGAAATTAACATCCGGATATTGTGCTGCCACATTGGCCAGCGCGCCTCCCAGGAAGAAACCGGAAGCATGGATCAGGTCATATCCCTGGCTGGCGAACTCGGTCAGGTTGGGCTCGTACTGGGTGGCCTCATCGGATTGAATGAATTGACCCTCTACACCATATGCATCAATAGCCATTTGGACCCCAGCCCATTGGTTTTCGTTGAAGCTCTGGTCATCGATGCCGCCGGTGTCGGTCACAAAACCAACCCGGAAAGGCTCCATGGGAGGAGCTTCCTCCATAGCGGTAAATTCGCTGGCAGGCCAGTAACCGGAGTCGATGATCGCTTCCTGGACATTGTCCTGGTCGACCGAAATCACGACAGATGGTTTGGCGGGCACATCGAATACACCGTTGTTGTAGGTGTGGGTCTCTTCTGGTGTATTGCCTTCGAGAAAGGCAATCGCGGCGCTGATCGCGTCGCCAACCAGGGTGCGGACATCCTTCAAAACGGTCATGGACTGCTTGCCATCGATGATGTACTGGACGGAGGCGATCTCAGCATCCTGACCGGTGACCACGTAGCTGGCGACATCCGCATCGGCGGCGAAAGTATCGGCAATAGAGCGAGCGGTGCCGTCATTGGGGGCCAGGACGAACACATCGCCCTTGTCTTCCGCTGCTGCGGCCGTCAGGTTGGCCTCTGCCAGGTTCTTAGCGACGTTGAAATCCCAGTCGGTGGTGACCTGGCCGATGATCTGGCCCATCTCCTCGCGGGTCAACTCGGCCTTATCCTGAAGCGCTTCCGCTTCGCTGGAGTTTATGATGACGAAGGTTCCATCAGCGATCTTGGGCTGCAAGACATTCCAGGCGCCCTCGAAGAACAGGAAGGCGTTGTTATCGGTAGCAGCACCGGCGTACAGGTAGAGCGGGTTGCCGGAACCGGAGGCTTTATCGACCAGGTATTGGCCCTGGGCTTCACCCACTGCAATGCTGTCGAAGGTCACGTAGTAGTCGACTGCCTCGGTGTCGAGGATCAGGCGGTCGTAGGAAACCACCTTGACACCGGCATCGCGGGCTGCCTCGGCGGCAGCAGCGGCAGCGGTTCCGTCATGCGGGGTGAGGATAATAACCTGGACGCCTTTGGTAATCAGGTCTTCGACGTTGGATCTTTCTTTGGCGGAGTCGCCCTCGCTGAAGAGGATCTCGACTTCGTAGCCGGCAGCGTCAAAGGCCTCCTGGAAACGGGCCTCATCCTGGATCCAGCGCGGTTCATTCTTGGTTGGCAGAACAACGCCGACTGAGCCTGCCCCCACTGATGGTTCTTCTGGAGCAGGTTCTTGTGGGGCGGGTTCCTCGGTAGCTGCAGGTGCTTCTGTTGCGGCAGGGGCACAAGCTGCCAGGACCAGCGCAGCAAGAACAATGACTGCCAGAATCGGATACAGTTTCTTAAGCATTTTAGTTCTCCTCCATAGAGATATTGAATTGGGGAATCTTGGGGATTGAATGGGCTTGCTTAATCCTGAAAAAGAAAATGACCAAACAGTAATCCTCCTTTTCTAAAAACAATTGGCTGGCGAGTTGATCGATGGGTAACCCAATGTGCCAGCCCATGATATAAAAGTATATCTCCGAATCCCTAACTTGGCAAGTTGGCGCAAAAATTTTAAGAGTTGCTCAAATCGAGGAATCAGTTATTGAGAATCTGGTACTGTCGCTATCCCAGTGTCAATAAATCCATCGGAGAGTTCATCAAGCATTTTCTCTACCAATCGCTGCCGGCCGGGGCTGAATAAGTCAGGATTGATGTGGGTAATCGTCAATGGTGCAGATAGGACCAAACCACCCAGGTCAGCCATCAAATCGGGCCAGACACTGCGGATCGCCGCAGAGAAGTCGGCAGTGATGCTCGCAATCCAATATTCTTCGAATCCCGGGAGTGGGGTGGTGGTGCTGATGATATTGATCCCAGCTGCCGTGAGATACTCGATCAGACTCTCATCACCAATACCCGGGGCAATATAAGCCGACCCTACCGCACTATCAATCAAGGTATCCGCCAGAGCCAGCCATTCCGGAGGGCTTGAACCGGCGGGTGCTTCCGCGTACATCGGATAAGTGTTAAAGGGTGGGTATGTTTGCCTGCAGAGACCACAGAAGAACACCGCCCCGTTGATGAAACCTTGCCGCTGTTCGACACCTTGGCTGGAGTCACTGCTGCTGATCACGCCAACCCGCCATTCTGGGGTTGCCACTGCAGCCAGGTAGCCTGCCAGGAAACCAACCATATCTGGGCGAGCCTCCTGATCGTGAATCACATTCAGATTGGTGCCCGGTTCAAGACCAGGGATTGTAATACCCAGGAATTGAGTTGCTGGAGATGATTGCGCCAGGGCAGCCAAACCTGGGTCAGGTGGCAGGGCAACCAGCAATTTGATCTCGGCAGTTGAATC
>JALHTN010000292.1 GCA_022865865.1 Anaerolineales bacterium | reverse complement strand
CCTTTCACCGGTGAGGCTGCGTACCGGGATGAGATCTGGGCATTGGGTTTGCGTAATCCCTGGCGCTTCTCTTTCGATCGCCTGACCGGAGACCTTTACATCGGGGATGTCGGTCAAAACACCAGTGAGGAAGTTGATTTCCAACTGGCTTCGAGTTCCGGTGGTGAGAATTACGGCTGGAATATCATGGAAGGGATGGGATGTTATCCATCCGGCACTTGTGACCAGACCGGTCTCGTATTACCGGTCTTCACCTATCCAACCAGTTCGGATTGTGCGATCAGTGGGGGTTATGTATATCGAGGCATGGAATACCCAGGTATGCAGGGCATATATTTTGCTGGCGACTATTGTTCAGGGAAAATCTGGGGACTGCAGGGTACAGGCATTATTTGGGAAAATTCGCTGCTGTTGGATACAACTTTCGTGATCTCTAGTTTTGGAGAAGATGAAGCAGGTGAACTCTATATAACTGATCGATCGACCGGAAATATTTACCAGATTGTCGAAGCGACATCAGGTTCATAAACCACCCGCTCGATCCAGGTTTGATGTAGTGCCCATGAAAATTATTCAAGCAAGATAAAATCCCCTACTTCAGGATGTAGTAGGTGGATTTCTTATCTCCAATCTTCAGCAGCACCCCCCGAGAAACTAAATCCGATAAATCCCGGCGCAGGGTCTCCTGGTGAACATCTGGACACAGGTCTTGATATTCACGATTGGTGATCCGCCGCCGAGATGCCAGGTAATTGAGTGCGAATTCCTGTCTGGGATTAATACCTTCAAGCTGGTATTGGGATAGATCTGTGGAGGAAAAATCATTATCGGGTTCATTATGGAGCAATACTCGAAAAGCACCGGAAGCTTCCTCGAAATGTGGCGGAGGCAAAGAATTTTCGCGCATTGAGCTGACCACCCGCTTTAATCCATATCCCAACCGTTCGACAAATCCTAAATCCGCTAAGAACTGCACAATAAGTGGATTGCGAGAGAAGCGTGCCTCCAGGAGATTCTTAATGGTGATGGGACCTGGTAAACCCCCAGGTGATGTGATCTCCAGACGGTTCGAAAAAATATTCATGTGAATGCAATCCCCCTGAGCATTGTAATCCCGGTGTGCAACGCTGTTGATGATCAGCTCGCGGACCGCATCATAAGGGTACTCAAGTGTCTCCTGGTGAGTTAACCCAACCATGCGCACGACATTCTGTAAATTCGTGCTCAAGAAATTTTCGGCCAGTTTTAGCTGCACAGGCAAGGACCCGTTGATCTCCTGTTTAATAAAGCGATCACCGAAATAATTTCCGGAGAACCGGGTTGCCAGTATTTGGGCAGTTGGCAGCCAGCGTTGGGGAGAGCGACCGAATATCAGCAGGGCTGCATAGGTTGGCTGCAGTTTACCGTCCACATTCTTTATGCAGCCTCGCTGCAGTAGTATTTCTTCAATTCCAGGTCGGGCATGATCTTCAGGCAAGTTCAATGCTGAGAAATATGATTCAGCGTAGGCTTCAAGCTGCTGGGGATCTAAATCTTCATAGCTGGCATCCGCGGGTACCTGAGATTCAAATTGAAGCGACCCTCTTTCAACCAATAATTGGCGCAATTGGCGAGCTGGTATGGGATTCGTATGCCGACCTTCTCGCCAGTAATAGCGCCCTTCTATATTGAATACATGGGGCAAACCTTGCGGCACAATGATCTCCAACACCGCAACCTGCCCCACACGCTGTGTTCTGGGAACTGGTAAAACTAGCGTTGGCTCAGATAATAAACAAGATCGAAAGAGGCGGTCGACTGCTGATGGAACATCCCGCACCCCTTCTATCTGTCCATAATTAGAATTGATCCCCAGGTAAAGGGTGCCGCCCTCGGTATTCGCCATTGCGACCAAAATGGCAGCTAATTCCCCCGGGGGCACATCCTCGGAACACCAATGCAGGTTTGAGGTCATGCCTTGGGCAATGATCGGGTAAATATCGAACTCAGGATTTTCCACGTGGAGCAGCTTTCTCAAACACAATCCTGCAGGTCAATCCATACTCCTGCTAGGCACCCGTTGAAATTGAAGGTTGATCACCGCTGGTCTTGGCCGGGGCATCTATCGAGAATTCATCATTCTTGACGATGGGTTTCCTGCGAACAGGCTTGGCTGGCAATAGGGCGATTTCAAGTACCTGGTCCATGTGATCGACAAAGGTAAACTTCAGATCTGTCTGAACCTGTTTTGGTACATCAATTAAGTCTTTATCATTCCGTTTGGGTAGGATCACCGCTTTGAGACCCACCCGGTGAGCCGCCAGCACTTTTTCTCGCACCCCACCGACGGGTAGAATACGCCCGCGCAAGGTGATCTCACCCGTCATGCCGACCTCTTTGCGAACTTTTCTTCCAGTGAAAGCCGAAATCAGAGCGGTAGCCATGGTGATCCCCGCGCTGGGACCATCTTTAGGAATAGCCCCTTCTGGTATATGAATATGGATATCTAAATGATCAAAATCCCCTACGTTGATGTTTAATTGTTCCGCGCGTGATTTCATATAGGATAACGCAGCTTGGGCAGATTCCTGCATAACGTCGCCGATCTGTCCAGTGATTTGCAGAATGCCTTTCCCTTCAACCAGCAGAACTTCGACCGGCATGATCTCCCCACCGTTTACTGTCCAGGCGATGGCGGTGGCAACACCCACCTCATTACGTCGTTCAGCTTCAAGATTAAAGATGGGGGGAGGCCCAAGAAAACGCTCTACTGATGCGGAACCGACCCGGTGGGGGTAGCGCTTCTTCTCCGCTTTGATGCGGGCGATCTTTCGGCTGATCCTGCCAATCTCTCGCTCCAGGTTGCGCACGCCAGCTTCATAAGTATATTCCCGGATCAACTTCTTTAATGCCAGATCCGTAAAATGGAAATCTCTCCCTTCCAGGCCGTTCTCCTCAATCTGGCGGGGGATCAGAAAACGACGGGCAATTTCAACTTTCTCTTCTTCGATATAGCCTGGGAATTCGATCAATTCCATGCGGTCGAGCAGTGCAAATGGTATTGTATCCGTTGTATTGGCGGTGGTGATAAACATCACCTTGGATAAATCATATGGTAGTTCAAGGTAATGATCAGAGAAAGTGTGATTTTGTTCTGGATCGAGGACTTCGAGTAATGCGGAAGCCGGGTCCCCACGAAAATCCTGGCCCAGCTTATCAACTTCATCCAACATGAAAAGTGGATTGGTGGTACCAGCCCGGCGCATGGTTTGTAGGATTCTTCCCGGGAGGGCACCGATGTAAGTGCGGCGATGCCCACGTATCTCTGCTTCATCCCGCACTCCTCCCAGAGACAGGCGCACAAACTTGCGCCCCAGGGCTTCGCTGATTGATTTCCCCAAGGAAGTCTTCCCGGTGCCTGGCGCTCCAACAAAGCAGAGGATCGGCTGCCGGGAGCTTTTTGGGTTCAAGCTGCGCACAGCAATATATTCCAGAATGCGATCCTTAATCCGCGGCAGCCCATAATGATATTTCTCTAAAGTTTTGCTGGCGTGGACCACATCAAGGTTATCTTCCGAGGCATTTGCCCAGGGTAACTC
This sequence comes from Anaerolineales bacterium, assembly GCA_022865865.1. The sequence goes on along the minus strand of JALHTN010000292.1, from coordinate 10,198 downwards.
CATGATCCAGTCCAGGTAGGTGCGGATGATGCCAACTTCCGGTGATAGCTGTGGCATTTGGACCAAGCGGTCAACTTCTTTCAGCGCCTGAACTTGTACCTCTTCTGGCAAAGTAACGCCTTCAATCCTGCTGTGCAGCTCGCTAATTTCCCGGGACCACGGGTCTCCCTCACCTAATTCGGACTGAATGACTTTAAGCTGCTCCCGTAAATAATACTCGCGTTGGGTGCGATCCACTTCTCCCTGAGCTTTGGAGTGGATTTCATCCTCCAATTTCAAGACATCCGCTTCTTTCGCGAGCAGCTTGACAATTCTCCGCAACCTTTTCAATGGCTCTGGGGTCATTAAAAGATCTTGCCGCTCTTCAATCGGAGGTGCAATTGTGGTTGCGATCATATCTGCCAACCAGCCAGGTTCCTCAATGTTCAAGGCATACAGGTATGCTTCTTCTGGTAAACTTCGATCGAGCTGGATGACTTGCTGGAACAAATCCAGCGCTGTGCGCATCGTGGCGTCGATCTGGCGGTTCACGTCGGTTGGTTCATAAATTCGTCTTGCCCGCACGACGAGAAAGGGTTCAACTTGGCTGAATTCAACGATCTCCAACCTGCGGCGTCCCTGCACCAATGCAGAACTTGAACCATCAGGCATGCTCAATAAGCGCCCCACTGCGATCTCCAACCCAACGGGGTAAAAATCTCCTGGTCCCGGATCATCTTGATCGGGATCATTCTGTAATAAGGCGATCATAGTTTGATCCTCGAGCTGGGTATCCTCGATCGCCAACAACGATCCCTCACGTCCTACAAATATCGGAGATACCATGCGGGGAAAGATCACCAGATCGCGCAGGGCTATTGCCGGACATTCTATAAAACCATTCTCATCAGATTTGGCATCCTGCACACCGTACAGTTCCTCTGTGCGCCGGTGTAAGGTCTCGCCAAATTCGTCTTCTTCTCTAAAGAACCAATCTCTGTTTCTCATAATTTTTTTCCAATATGTGTAAAATCGTTTTCACCCACACTTAACAACCAAACAGATCGAGCTGCGGCAGCAACAAAAATTGAACCGGTTACCAGTATGTTTGTTTTTCCACCTGACAGCTGCTCTGCTTCAATCATTGCCTCTTCGACGGTTTGGGTTAAGATTGCCGGGAGGTCCAGTTTGTTAGCTAAGTTAACCAATTCCTCAGGATCAGCTGCCCGGGGATGTGTGGATTTGGTTGCCACGACCTGGTCAACACCGGGCTTGAGCTCGGTTAGCATCCCGGAGATGTCTTTATCTTCGGAAGCTCCGAAAACCAGCACTACCTTTTGACCAGGAAAGTAATCCTCCAAAACATTGTACAGCTTCTGGGCAGAATCCCGGTTGTGAGCCGAGTCTATGATCAGCGCTGGATCCTGACGCAGGATTTCAAAGCGCCCGGGCCACTGCACAGTCCGAAATCCATGCTGGATGCCGTAATCGCTGACCGCAATCCCATGCTCTTTGGCGACCATCAAAGCCGCGAACGCAGTGGCTGCATTCTGCAGCTGGTGGTCTCCCAACAGGGGAATGCTGAGGCGTACAGCTGCCGAATCTTGCTCGCTTTCAGAAGCTGGACACACCTCTAAGCTCTGGCCAGATAACGACTTATCCAACGAGCGGTAGAGATAATCTTCGCCAATTTCGACGATTGGAGCTGCGCGTTCAGCTGCAATGCGGGTGATAGTCTCCCGTGCTTCGGCCATCTGTGATGAGACGACCACCGGTATACCGGTTTTGATGATGCCCGCTTTTTCAGCCGCGATCTCGGCCAGTGTCCCACCCAGCAGATAAGTGTGATCATAAGATATGGAAGTGATCACCGTTACGTCAGGTACACAAACATTGGTTGCATCCAGACGGCCTCCCAATCCTACCTCCATGACAGCCACATTGACATCGCGCCTGGCAAAATAGAGGTATGCCAGGGCTGTGGTGATCTCAAAGGTGGTGATCTCAGGGCTGGTCGTGATTTTGGGCTTGATCTCCTCCACCAGGGCGATCAGATCGTCATGCGGGATGGGGGTTCCATCAACCTGGATGCGCTCAGCATAATCCTGCAGGTGGGGCGAGGTATACATTCCTACCGTTAACCCGCTTTGCTGGAGGGCACTAGCACACAGCGCAGCAACAGAGCCCTTACCCTTGGTCCCAGCAATATGCAGGATCTTGTATTGATTTTGCGGATTACCAAGCGCGGCCATAAACTCCCGCATGCGGTCCAGATCGAATCTCTCCGCTGAGTAGCGGGTGACCTTCTCCAGGCTGAAATCGATATAGCTGTACAGGTAATCCAGGATCTCCTGGTATTTCGGGTCAATGTCCATCTGCAAGGCATTGTAACCCCTGCCCAGTCCAGACGCAAGAGGTTGCATCAGCCTGAATGTCCCCATGAGTGAGTAATGTCACTTGCCTTTGGTGACAAATCGCGTTATCATTTAACGGTCCGTGATCGGCGCTCTTTCAATGCGCATTCAAACCTGGCCAAACATGATTTCAGCCTCACGCGACGCAACACTGCCATCGTTCTTGTGAGGTCTGCTGACTTTAATATCGATTAAAGGTTAAATCAATGCACAGATCTGCGCCTGACCAGAGGATCTTTATTTGACAAACTCAAGCTCCTCGACCACTCCAAAAAACACCAGCGAAGCCACCCCCCTGGTGCAGACCCGCATCACCGATCGCCTGGCGAATTTCCCCTGGTGGGGATTAGCCTTAGCCCTGATGGGGGTTTTGCTGGTTTTTAGTTTCACCACCAACGCCACCTATCAGGATATAATCGTCTACTTGGTTGCCGGTATTCGACTCACTGTCACCGTCACCCTGGTTTCATTCGCCTTTTCAATGATCATCGGCCTGATCACCGCTTTTGCCCAGATGTCTCAAGGTACCAATTTCTCAAGTGTGGTCGCCAGAAATCTAGCCACTTTATATGTCCAGATCATCCGCGGCATACCGGTGATCGTGCTCATTTTCTACACCGCCCTGGTGATTGTCCCAGCCAGTATCAATTTGCTCAACGCTTTAGGCGACTGGATGGTCAGCATGGGCTGGTTGGCTGCTGATAATACTTTGAGCAATCTGACCTCGCGCGGAGTCAGTTTTGTGGTCCGCGGCATCATCGCTTTAGCAATCAACTACGGCGCCTTTTCATCAGAGGTCTTCCGCGCCGGCATCCAATCGATCGAGAAAGGCCAGCTGGAAGCCTCCAAGGCTTTGGGATTGAGCTGGTTTCAAACCATGCGCTATGTGGTGATGCCGCAAGCAGTCCGCCGCATCTTACCCCCTTTAGGGAACGACTTTATCTCGATGTTGAAGGAATCTTCCCTGGTTTCGGTGTTGGGGGTAGGCGAGATCACCCAGCTGGGCAAGAAATACTCCGCAGCTTCCTTCCTTTACCCGCAGACTTATAACGTGGTGGCTTTCCTATATCTCAGCATGACGCTGATTCTTTCCATGGGGGTCAAATATATGGAACAGCGTATGGATGTAGGTGAAGAGACATGAGATTTATATTGTGGATTTCATTTTCAATCCAAAGGAGGTGGACCGGGAAAAACTGATACCGAAAATCAAAATCGATAAATATAAAACCAATTCTCTGGAGGAGAAAACTAAAATGAAAAAGCTTTTTCTATTAATTAGTATGCTAATTCTGGCCAGTATGGTCCTGGCAGCCTGTGCACCGGCCGCCACCCCAACCGAAGCGCCACAAGCCGAGGTGGAGCCCACCAAGGCACCAGAACCCGAAGCAGAACCCGCAGAAGAAGAGATGATGCTGCCCGATCTGGATGGGCGCGAGGTCACCATCGCGGTCGAGAACGCCTATATACCTTTCAACTTCGAAGCTCTTGCTACCGGAGAGTCCGCTGGCTGGGATTATGACTTCCTCAATGAAGCCTGCGCCCGTCTGAATTGTGTACCTGTTTATGTCGAATTCGGTTGGGATACGATGATCGCCTCCGTGGCCGATGGGCAGTTTGACATGGCTGCTGACGGCATCACCATCACTGAAGAACGTGCCAAGCAGGTCGATTATTCCGATGGTTACGTGAGCATCGATCAACGCCTGTTAGTACGTGCTGATGATGATCGCTTCGAATCTGCTGACGATTTGGCTGCCATAGACGGTGCGATGTTAGCTGAGCAAGTAGGAACCACTAACTATAACGCCGCTCTAAACTACCTGCCAGAAGATCAAATCCTGGCTACCGATACCTTCCCCCTGGCCATCCAGGCCCTCCGCTCCGGTGATGTAGATGGTGTCATCATCGATGAAATCGCTGGACTGGGATATGTTGGTGTCTATGCGAATGAACTGAAATTGGTTGGTCCTTCGATTTCGTTCGACGAACTGGGCTTTATCTTCCCCCAGGGCAGCGATCTGGTTGAACCCTTCAACGCGGTCCTTGCCGAGATGAGTGCAGATGGATTCCTGCAGGAGATCAACGCCAAGTGGTTCAAAATGTCAGAGGACGACATCGTTGCCCTGTTTGGTGACCTCGGTTCCGGCGCCTATGAAGAAGAGGCAGTCGAACTCGGTACAGCTGACAGCCCGATCAAGGTGCTGTTCGTGCCCTCCGTCAATGTTGACTACATGGTCGAGAGCGGCGATGCGATTGAGGAATTCCTCAGCGAGGCCACCGGCCTGGTTTATGAGGTCAGCGTGCCCACTTCCTATACCGCCACGATCGAGGAGATGTGTGCCTCCCCGACCGACACAATCGCCTTCATCCCCGCCATGGGTTATGCCCTCGCCAACCAGCTATGCGGCGTAGAGCCCGCCCTGGCATCGGCACGCCGTGGCTGGACGGTTTACTGGACCCAGTATATCGTCCCCCGCGACAGCGATATCCAGACCCTGGAAGACCTGGAGGGAAAGACCTGGGGATTGGGCGAATTCACCTCCACCTCCGGTTACCTCTACCCAGCAGCCGAGCTGAATGACCTGGGCATCACCGTTGGTGATCAGGTTGAGACCGGCGGTCATGCACAAACGGCACTGGCGGTATACAATGGTGAAGTTGATTTCGGTACCAACTTCTACAGCGTTCCAGTCATCGAGGGTGGCGAGTGGAAGATGGGTGATCCCCCCGATATCCCCGATGAGTATATTTCAGAGTGTGCCTTAAATGATGAAGACCAATTATGGTGCGGCCCATACCGGGTTCAGGACGCCCGCCAACTGATCCGCGCGGAAGCACCGGACGTGATCGAGAAAGTGCGCATCCTGGCCCTCACGAAAGAGATTCCCAACGACACCATGTCCTGGTCGCCAGACTTCCCTGACGAGCTCAAGGAACCCATCGTTCAGGCCATATTCGACTACCTTGCATCGGATGCTTGCCAGGTGGATGAGGAATTGATCTGCTCCCCAGATTTCTATGAATGGACCGGAGCAGATTACATCTTCGATGAGAACTTCGACGGCATTCGCATTATGATGGAAGAGCAAGGCATTACGCTGGAGAATATCGGCGAGTAAATCTTTTCGTTTTTACAATATAAGCCCCGGGATTCAACAACCCGGGGCTTATATGAACGAAAATAACAATTTAGAAATGCCGGTAACTGTTCAGCTGAGTTGATTTACATCAAAGTAATTGAGTCATTCTCAGACCAGTCAAACATCAGTTCTACAATCAAAGTGTTGTCTGCACAAAACTATATCTGGTAATTATTTTATTATCCGATAACAAAATCATTTATCTTAATATAATAGCAAAAATATGCTTGAAATCAATAATCTTAAGAAAATTTACCCGGGCGATGTCCTGGCCCTGGACAATGTCACCTTTAAAGTTGAACCCGGAGAATTCATGGCCGTGATCGGTTTGAGCGGTTCTGGGAAGTCCACCCTGCTGCGCTGCATCAACCGCCTGATCGAACCGACCGCCGGTGAGATCATCTGGAATGGCATGGATATCACCCAGGCCAGCCAGGATGAAATGCTGCGCATCCGCCGGAAAATCGGCATGGTCTTCCAACACTTCAACCTGGTCAGCCGTTCCAAAGTGATCACCAATGTGCTGGCTGGCCGGCTGGGCTATGTCAATCCCTTCATGAGCGTGCTCAATAGATTTCCCCAAAAGGACATCGATCTGGCCATGCATCAGCTGGAGCGGGTGGGTATCACCGACCAGGCTTATAAACGCGCCGATGAGTTGAGCGGCGGACAGCAGCAGCGGGTGGGCATCGCCCGCGCCATGGTGCAGGAACCCGAGATGATCCTGGCCGACGAGCCGGTCGCCAGCCTTGACCCCGTACTGGCCCATACCATCATGCAGTATCTGGAACAGATCAACAAGGAAGATGGGGTCATGATCTTATGCAGTTTGCACTTCCTGGACCTGGTGCACCGCTACGCTGACCGCGCTATTGCCCTCAACGAAGGCTTGCTGATGTATGATGGGCCACCAAGCGGGATCGACGACGAGAAATTCAAAGAGATCTACGGCAAAGAAGCCGAACGAATCGGTTGAGGTGTGACATCGTGAAAAAAAAGCGATCTTTACTGCGATCCATCGCGATCTTTGTGGCCATCATTGCGGCGATCCTGATCTATGCTTTAGCATTCAGCGTCACGGATGTGGATTTCGAAGCCACCCGTTCCGAGGAGCGCCTTACCCAGCTCACGCGCATCATCCGAGCCCTGGCTCACCCGGACATCATTGAATATGATCAGGACGAGGTGGATGTCGAAGTACCGTACTACCTGCCCTGTCAAGAGGCAGGTGAACCAGAGATTACAGTTGATCAATCAGGTCCCTATCTCGTCGTCGACCCTCCCTGCGCGGGTCCGAAAGATTTCGTCACCATCAATGGCTTCAACTTCACACCAGGGACCAGGGGACCGGTAAATTTCATCCCCCCCAGCGGCGCCAAACTGCAGATCGGTAATTTTGAAGTGGATGAAGCTGGCAAGTTCACAGTTAAAACGGAATTACCCAATCGCCAACCGGTCGAGGAGGCTCAAGCTATCCGTGCCACCTCGCGCATGAATGTGGGATCACCTCGCCTCTCTCCATTGGCATTATCCACCATCGATAAAATTATAGAAACCGTCTTTCTGGCCCTGCTGGCGACCACCTTCGGCACCCTGCTGGCCATTTTCATCAGCTTCCTGGCTGCCCGCAACCTGATGGAGGATGTAAAGAGCCCCCTGACCAGCATTGCATTGATGCTATTAGGATGGACGGTAGGGATAGGGATCGGCCTCCAGCTTGCCCGCTGGATCGGCCAAACCAGCGAAAACCTTTCAGAAAATAATTTAATTGTATTGGCAGGCATCCTGATCAGCGCTCTTGTGATCTGGTTGATCATCAAATGGGCCGTCCCCCCCGAGGAACTTGAGCAACCAAAACTGGCGCTGAGGATCACCCGCATGCTGGCCCTGGCTGTCGCGGCTGTATTGGCGCTTTTCGCGATGAACTTCATCGCTTACCTTGGATTCGCTTTCGGCACCTACTTGGCAGATAATCTGGGTACATTTGGTTTCATGGGCAATTTCATCTACCAATTATCAGATATACTGCGCATGCTCACACCCGCCCTGGCAGCCCTGGCAGCCGGAGGGGTTCTGGGCAGCTTTGGAGGTCGCATAGGTCATTTCATCTCTGACCGCTGGTCACCAAACGCAGTGAAATTAACCAATGTCATTATTTCCGCACTTGCTGGGGCTGCTGTTTTCGTTCTGGTTGGTGCCTTCATCGATTGGCTCTACCAGCTCGGTGATCTGACCAGAACCTTTTTCATTCCAGCAGCAGTGGGTGCGATACTGGGGATTGCGTTAGCGCTTTGGGTGACTCCCAAAAGAGCGCTGCCGATTGGCTCAGTGATCTACACCATAACTCGCACACTGCTCAACGCCACCCGCTCCATTGAACCCTTGATTTATGTGATCATCTTCGTCGTTTGGGTTGGGATCGGACCCTTTGCAGGTGCGTTGGCGCTGGGTTTACACACCACTGCAGCACTGTCCAAGCTTTACTCCGAGCAAGTTGAAAGTATCCTGCCTGGTCCTCTGGAAGCCGTTACGGCTACCGGTGCCAACCGCATCCAGATGATCGCTTATGCGGTCGTGCCGCAAATCGTCACACCCTACATATCTTTCACCATGTATCGTTGGGACATCAATGTACGCATGTCGACTATCATCGGATTCGCTGGTGGTGGTGGCATCGGTTTCTTGCTGCAGCAGAACATCCGCCTGCTCGATTACCGGGCTGCCAGCACACAGATGATCGCCATCGCAATCGTGGTGGCAACCATGGATTACACCAGCTCAGCCTTACGCAAACGATTTGTATAGAGCGGGTAAATCCCCAAAAACTTTCATTAAACTTTTCTAATTAAAACTTGGATTCAACTGGCTGGTGCCGGGTAGTTTTAGGGATACATGGTAAAATTCGCCCGTGTTCAGCAGAATAATTAAGATGATCTTTGGTTTATTTACCATACTGGTGGTTCTCCTGCTCCTCGTTGGGACTTTGCCACGCATATTAACGCATTTACATGCTGGATCACGTCTGTATGATGCCGCCAGCTCACCCCAAGGAAAAGTGGCTATCGTCTTCGGAGCTGGCCTTTACCGCAATGGCTCTCCCACCCCGGTTTTACGTGACCGGGTTGCAACTGCGGCAGAGCTTTATCATGCCGGTAAAGTAGAAATAATCCTGATGAGCGGTGATAACAGCACTCCAGAACATAATGAACCTGGAGCAATGCGGGATTACGCGATCAGTTTGGGGGTCCCTGATCAGGATATCATTCTGGATTATGCTGGCCGCCGCACCTATGACACCTGCTACCGGGCGCGGCATGTCTTCGCGATCGACTCCGCTATCCTGGTAACACAGGCTTACCATCTACCAAGGGCACTCTACACCTGTAATATGTTAGGCGTCCCCGCGGTTGGTGTTCCCGCTGATCTGCGCCAGTACCGGCGTGTGTCACAAACATTCTGGAATTTACGCGAATCCGCCGCAACTGCCGTTGCCCTCTGGCAGGTCCACATTTCCCGTCCACAGCCAATTCTGGGCAATCCAGAACCGATCTTCCCACAGGAAGCACAATGAACCGTCAGACTGCCCTCACAATCGTCGCAGAGTACGTCTCCAACGAGAATTTAATCCGCCACATGCTGGCGGTGGAAGCCGCCATGCGCTATTATGCAGAAAAGCTGGAACAGGACCAGGAACTATGGGGGATAACCGGGTTGCTGCATGACTTTGATTGGGAGATCCATCCAACCCTGGAAGAGCATCCCCAGGCTGGCATCCCAATTCTCCAGGAGAAAGGTGTACCAGATGAAATCATCCAGGCCATTCTCAGCCACGCCGACCATACCGGTGTACCCCGTACTACATTGATGGAAAAAGGTCTTTACGCCTGCGATGAGATCACCGGGTTGATCACCGCTGTTGCCCTGGTGCGCCCCTCGCGCTCATTGGATGATTTGAAGGTTAAATCAGTAAAGAAAAAGTGGAAAGACCACAAGTTTGCCGCTGGTGCAAACCGGGAGGAGATCGCCCAGGCGACTGATGGATTCGGGGTGGAGTTATGGGAACACGTGGGAAATGTTATCCTGGCAATGCGGGGTATCGGACCCGAACTTGGCTTTAATCGAGTGGGTCCATGAGGATCATTTAGGTTTCCCCCTCATCCAGGCAACCACCATTACCCGAGTTTTTCGTGGACACCGCAATGTCATTTCGAACCCCGCAGGGGTGAGAAATCCCCTTGACGCGAATTATTATTCAAGTTCTTCAGGGATTTCTCGTCGCAAATTGCGCTCCTCGAAATGACATAGATTAGATTGGTTTCAATCGAATTCCTCCAAAATCGGCAGCATACAGCATTCGTGTAACCTCACATTTATTTTTCGATAACAACTGCATGTCATTTCGAACCCCGCAGGGGTGAGAAATCCCCATGACGTGAATAATTATTCAACTTCTTCAGTGATTTCTCGTCGCAAATTACGCTCCTCGAAATGACATAGCTTAGATTGGTTTCAATCGAGTGGCTCCATGAGGATCATTTAGGTTTCCCCCTCATCCAAGCAATCACCATTACCCGAGTTTTTCGTGGACACCGCAATGTCATTTCGAACCCCGCAGGGGTGAGAAATCCCCTTGACGCGAATTATTATTCAAGTTCTTCAGGG
>JALHTN010000291.1 GCA_022865865.1 Anaerolineales bacterium | reverse complement strand
CCAGATGCCTAAAGCCAGCGGTATCGAAGTGACTCGTTGGGTCCGTGAGCATCATCGTGAAGTTAGTGTCCTTATTTTGACGGCATTTGATGATGATCCGTATGTGATGGCTGTCTTACAGGCAGGTGCAAATGGCTACGTCTTGAAGACTGCCTCTCCAAAAGAGATCATTCGGGCGGTGAGAGATGTACATGCAGGAAATTCTGCGCTTGATGCCGAAATCGTTCAGAAGATGGTCGCCCAGGTTTCATCTGGATTCCAAGAACAAATGGTTGAAAGATTAACCCGTCGCGAGTTGGAGGTTTTGGCTTTGGTGGCAAAAGGTTACACCAATAAAGCTATTGGCGTTCAACTGGGCATCAGCGACCGTACTGTGCAGGGACATCTTGCCCATATCTTCTCCAAATTACAATCTGGCAGCCGAACGGAAGCAGTGATGCGCGCTGTATCCATGGGTTGGTTGCCATCGGATTTGGGAGAAATCCAGTAAGTAATAAAAAAAGGGCGATTTATCTTCAAAATCGCCCAATTATCTTGATTTCGCGGGGTGTTTATTTTTCTACGTTTAGTGTTCCAACCATTCCTGAATTATAGTGGACCCCATCGAGTAAAAAGCATCCCATTTCCCATTCACCCACCATGTCTTCCGTGACAGTAAAGGTCATTGTATAAACATCATGTGTAACTGGAACTTTAACCATGAAACCAGAGTGACCATCTTCTTCCATATGCTCATCTCCCTCGCTGTGTTCATCACCTTCAGCTTCGGTCTCCATGGACATCTCAACAGATACATCTGGTTCCACACCAGCAGTCTCAAACATATCGACGTTGAACCCATTGGGCATACCATCCATCATCATCACGTCCCGGCCAAACATGATCTCGTGCTCCAACGCACCGGAATTCGTTAGGTGAAGGGTAACCTCCTGCCCAACCTGGAATTCTAAATCAGCTGGCGTAAAAGCATATTCAGCCATATTTATGGTCATCTCTAGAGGCTCAGGGGGTGCCGCCGAACTGCACGCTGCCAATATTAGTGGGATGGCGACCAAAAAAGTGATCCAACCTATTTTTCTCATCTTATCTCCTTAATTTTTCGAAACTTGACTCAATGTATAATAATTTCTACCTGTAAATTATAGAAGCGCAATTTGGCGGAGATAAATATAGGCAAGATTGCCTATATATGATAATTATGGCCCGAATTAACGAAGATACCCGATCAAAACCAGGTGGGAATGATGCCCACAGACCACGATGGCAGAAGTTAACCGTCCAGGTAGTTGCATTAGTATTCCTACCGCTGACGATTTTGGTATTGGTCGTCGCAATTGGAAGCACTAGTCTACACCAAACCGCTATGCGAAATTTAGTAGGTGAAAGAGATGAGCGTGCAGCCAGGTCGGTCGCCAATGCGATAAACGCCCAATTACTCCTCCGGGCCGACTTAATCCAGAGTCTGGCAATTCGAGGAAATGAAGAAGCTTCACTTGACGATATTCTTGAGTCGTCCGCCTTCCTGGATCAGGAATTCGATTTGGGGTTGGCTTACCTGACGCCGCAGGGATCATTGATTACCAGCAGAGGTGATATTGCGAATTGGGATAACCTTTTCGAAATTGTACAACTACCGATGGATAAGGGGGATTTGGGTTTTGATTCAGGCGTGCATTTTACCAAGGTCATACCTTCTCCAAATTCAGATAATTTCATCGTATTAATATACGCAAGATCTGGCCCTTCGGATCCAATTGCAGTCGGGGCGTTTACGGTTGCTTCAGTTGCTTACCAACCGTTGTTCAGTGCATTTGATCCCGGGGAACATGCTACTGCCTTCTTGGTAGATGGAGATCGTCAGGTTGTGTTTTCAATTGGCGAACCAATACCGGAACATATGAGTGATTCTCATCCAGGGGTGTCAGAAGTGTTGGCAGGTGAGAGTGGGGCTACATATTTCCCAGTCAATGGCAGCGAACATGTCACAGCCTACAGCTCAGTTCCTTTGGTGAGTTGGGGAGTGGTAATCGAGGAACCATGGGAATCGGTGACAAACCCTCTCCTGAACTCAACACTGCTTGCCCCCTTAGTATTCGTTCCGGTGTTAATCCTGTCCTTGATAGCATTATGGTTTGGAGCTCGCCGGATCGTCCAACCTTTACAGTCTCTGGAAGATCGAGCCGCAAGATTAGCTTGGGGAGATTTTCAAGCCATAGAAGAGCCCGTTGAAGGAATCGAGGAGATTAACCGCTTGCAGCGCTCTCTGATCCACATGGCTCACAAAGTTAAGATCGCCCAACAAGGATTGCGCGGCTATATCAGCGCCATCACCACCGGTCAGGAGGAAGAGCGCCGGCGGTTGGCAAGAGAATTACATGATGACACGATCCAAAGTTTGATTGCACTCAAACAGCGAGTCCAATTGACCACCATATCACAGGAAGATAGAGCTACCATTGATCAATTGCAAGAGATCCAAAACATGACTGATCAGTCAATCCATGACCTAAGACGCATCATCCGGGATTTACGCCCCCTTTATCTCGAAGATTTGGGTCTGGTGGCCACATTAGAGATGCTTGCTCGAGAAACCACCAACGCCATCGACATTCCTGTTGAGTTCCAGAGCATTGGCAGCGAACAGCGGTTTTCCCCAGAAGTTGAATTGGCTCTTTATCGAATGGCTCAGGAAGGTCTTAGCAATATTTCTCGCCACGCCAAAGCCTCACAAGCATCTATCGTAATTCATTTCACCTCCCAATCTACCATCCTTTCAATCACTGATGATGGGACTGGGTTCTTCGTACCTGAAAGCCCGGCAGAATTTGCTCCATTCGGTCATTACGGTCTCTTAGGCTTGCATGAACGGGCTGAGCTGATCGGTGCGGACCTGGAAATTGATTCCGCTCCGAATCAAGGTACCAGGCTTGTCATTACAATTCCCTCATCCTTAGACGAGAATCCTTCAGATGGTTAGACATCGAGCGGAGTATATTGCATATTGATTATTAGCTTTTCTAAAATTTCCCACATCGCAGTACTTCCCAAAATCATCCATCCCATTCTTCGATCCCCGCTTCCTTATAAGCAAAATTGCCTATCACCAAGCCCGTCATATTGCGCTGAGGGATACCAGCGTTATTGGATATACTCGATAATTCATATGCATAAAGGATGTACTCGATGAGATATATTTGGTTGTTGTTGGTGATCCCAGCAACGTTGGTAGTCGTTTTAAGCAGTTGTGTAAGCAATCAAGTATCACCAATTACGCAATCACCTGATAAATATACTTTTGTATTTTTTTATACTGATCCTTGAGCGCCTTGAGCCAAAATGGCACCCGTCGTGGACGGGTTGGAAGAGAATTACCGAGATCAGGTTGAATTTCAAAGGATAGATGCGAATTCCCCAACCGGGAAAACTGCATTTCAATCTTATAGCTTACGCGGTCATCCAGGCTTTGTGTTGTTGGGCCCAGATGGAAAAACACTCTGGTCTGGGGTTGGTGAGCAACCTACTGCAATATTGACAGACCAAATCCGAATGGTGTTGGATGAACAGCCGGAGCAGGAGGTTTCTAATTACGCCAGTATGCTCGAGGAATTGAAATCAACCGGTGCCTCAGTTGAAACAGGTGAAAAAGTATCCCAACCCTTCTTCACTCCGCAAGGTCAAGTCATCAAGCTGAATGACGAAGATGTGCAAGTCTTTGAATATTTGAGTGAAGAAGAAGCGAATAAGGAGGCGGTGCTGGTCTCTGCTGATGGAACTTCTGTTGGCACAACCATGATCACCTGGATCGACACACCCCATTTTTATCAATCCGGGAAGATCATTGCTCTGTATGTCGGGAACGCCCCTGATGTTATCGAACTTCTATCGGAATTACTCGGTCCCCAATTTGCTGGTGGTTAGACCAACCCAATTCGCGAATTCAAAGCACAAACTACATATATATAATACGGAGAGAAAAATTAAATGAACAGGTTACTGATTATTATCCTGGTTATTGGAACATTAATTACTGCGGCATGTGGTGCTTCACCTGTGCCATCTTCTGGGGAAGATATAGGTAAAATTGTTTCATTTGATGGTGGAACGTACACAGACGTCACCGTTCCAGAATTAATTGCGATGTTGGAAGATAAGGACTTCACCTTCGTCAATGTGCATATCCCGTTCGAGGGGGATCTCCCGAACACAGATCTTTCAATCCCTTTTGATCAAATCGACCAGAATTTGGATCAACTTCCTGCAGATAAAGACGCCAAAATCGTGCTTTATTGTCGCAGTGGGAACATGAGCAGTACTGCATCAAAAACCCTTGTGAGCCTGGGCTATAATAATGTTTGGAACCTGGATGGCGGATTCAACGCATGGAAAGCTGCAGGACAACCGCTGGAATGACTCAATCAGTAAATATATTCATAAAAGTAATCCTTTAATCAAATGTCCAAAGTCAAAATATTGGTTATCGATGATGAGGAAGCCATCATTAATTTGGTGACATCATATCTTCGCCCAGAAGGGTATGAGATATATACCGCCGCAGATGGAGTATCAGGGCTTCAAGTCTTTCGTGCTTTTAACCCTGATTTGATCCTGTTGGATATCATGCTCCCTGGTATGGATGGGATTGAGCTCCTGAGTAAAATTCGCCGGGAGTCAGATACATATGTAATAATGCTTACTGCAAAATCAGAAGAAATCGACAAGATTGTTGGACTCTCAATTGGAGCTGATGATTATGTGACCAAACCTTTCAGCCCGCGAGAATTGGTCGCCCGGATTAAAGCTGCAGTACGTAGAATGGGTAACGGGGGAGGTTCTCCGGATGTAAGCGTGCTGGTATTCAAACATATCAGAATTGATACTGGCAGAAGAAAGGTTTGGGTTGGTGACCAGCTCATTGAACTCACAACAACCGAATTTGATTTGATGAAATCTTTAGCAGAACATCGCGGATTAGTTCTCAGCCGAGAGCAGCTGTTGGAAGATGTCTGGGGGCATGAATATTTTGGAGAATTAAGGGTTGTAGACGTTCATATCGGTCACATCCGGAAAAAAATCGGTGATGAATATATCACCACGGTTCGTGGAGTCGGCTATCGTTTTGAAGACGAGGTAGGGTGATTATGATTTCCGCCGTACGACGTCACTTAAGTTGGAAAATCTTTATCTCATATCTGATTGTAATTATGATCGGGGCTATCGTCCTCACAACAGCAACCGAGTTTATCCTGCCAAGGTCTTTTGATCGCCATCTGGCAGATATGGGTTCAATGATGGTGACCATGATGGGTTCATCCTCCATGGGAATGGATTTAAACGCTGATCTGTTTACAAATTTTCGGTCCGCAGTAAATGAAGCTCTGACAATCGCTGCTTTGGCGGCTGTGATAACTGCCATTGCGGTCAGCTTATTTGTTAGCAGACAGGTGGTGACTCCAGTACGTGAAATGATGATTGCCAGCAGGTTCATTTCTGAAGGACATTATAAGGAACGGGTGCACGTACCCGGAGATCCATCGAAAGGTGAATTGGACGAGTTGTCCCAATTAGCCTTAAGTTTTAATCAAATGGCTGCAAAATTAGAGCAGGTCGAAGTAATGCGCCGCCAACTGATTGGCGATGTATCCCACGAGCTGCGCACTCCTTTGACAACAATCAAAGGTTCGATGGAAGGCTTAATGGATGGTGTGTTACCTGCGAATGAGGAAACCTTTCATGGAATCTATCGAGAGGCTGATCGATTGCAAAAATTAGTCAGCGATTTGCAAGAGCTAAGCCGGGTAGAAGCCGGAGCCTATGAACTAGAATTCAAACCTGTTGATGTGCTTGATTTGGTGACTGCAACTGTGAACCGCTTAGCGCTGCAATTTGAGGAAAAAGGCGTCATCCTTGAGATCGATGTTCCCAATGGTCTGCCCAAAGTGAAAGCTGATGAGGACCGTATCGGACAGGTTCTGTTAAATTTGGTGGGAAACGCCCTGCAATATACACCTAGCGGGGGAAAAGTAAAGGTTGCAACAACCCATCATGATAATGAAATAATCACATCGGTTTCTGACACTGGGATTGGATTATCTGCGGAACACTTGGAATATATCTTTACCCGCTTTTATCGAATTGATAAATCTCGGTCCCGCGTGGGGGGAGGCAGCGGGATTGGGCTGACGATCGCCAAATACCTGGTTGAAGCACATGGGGGCCGGATTTGGGTCGAGAGCCCCGGTTCTGGAAAAGGCAGCACGTTTATATTCACTCTGCCGATTAAAGGATAATTGCTCATGTATGTGACTCTGCAATTGTGACCCCTAAATAGTTCATGGTTGCGTAATTATTCGTTTATTTGAAAATCTCCAATGTATGACTTATTAACACAAAATAGAATGGATCGAAATCGTCGAAGAGCTCCTTTCCAAATAGGCATAAGCAATGATGCCTATTTGGTAAGAATTTATCATCTGAAGCCGTCAATAAAAGTTAACGTGGGGGAATTCGTAAATGAAATTATCCAGTAAAGAAAGATACCCTAAGGTATATCGGACATCTTTACCATTTCTTTAAATTCCCTTCAAGGAAACTTCATCTTGTCTAGTTACGATAATGGTGTATAGGAGAAATGAAATATGAAGAAATCACTTTGGGTAGCAGTGGCTGTTTTTAGTATCGCATTATTGTTCATAATATTCGTAGGCATGAGCTTTCTTGGTGGTTGGAATAACTGGGGATGGGGGATGATGGGCGGGTGGCCCTCAGGCATGATGCACGAATGGGGATTTGGTTCCTTTGGTTGGTTTAGGATCATCCTTATGTGGTTGATCCCAGTTGGGTTTGTCGTGCTGGTTGTCTTAGGTATCGTTGGGCTGGTGCGCGGCTTGATATCTAGCAGGGCAGGAGAAGTAGATCCTTATCAGATGGCGGAAACACAACCATCACCGCGTGATATTTTACAGATCCGCTACGCCCGTGGTGAAATCACGCGCGAACAATACCTGCAGATGCTAGATGATTTGAATTAATCGAATATTGAATCATAACATCTCGATGACGCAATAATGCAGAGATGAGGATGAAAGGACCGTTTATCATGATGATTTTTGGGTTGTTTTTATTACTTGTTATATGGGCAGGATTGATTGCCTTGGGGATTTGGTTAGTTAAATCGCTGTTTGCTGGCAACCAGCGATTCTCCGGTACATCTCAAAGCCGCGAACTGAGTGCCGACAAGATTTTGGACTTACGATATGCCCGTGGTGAGATTAATCGAGAGCAGTACGAATTGATGAAATCCGACCTGGTTTGAAGATTGATATGTTACTTTGTGAAGGACAATTCCAATAGCAGATCTGGCAAGCTCAAATGGATGGCAGTAGCTCAGTAATTAAGTTGAAAGACACGGAGGAACGATGAAAACGAGTAGATCTTTAACATACTTGATGCTTACTTTCGCGGGTTTAATTGGCGGAGGGGGGCTGCTGATATTCATGATTTTTCTCTTTCGTGGTTCTTACAACCTGGTGGATCTGTGGATGAGCGATATCCAGGTGCTCATTTTTGATACATTTCTCTGTCTCTTATTTTTCACTCAACATAGCCTCATGGCTCGAAAACCGTTTCGCCAGTGGTTGGCGCGGTTCTTGCATATGCAATATTCTGGTGCATTTTATGCAGTTGCCTCGGGCATAGCTGTGTTTTCACTAGTAGTTTTCTGGCAGGAAACAGCCTATACGCTGGTATCACCTCAAGGTCCCATTCGCTTGTTCCTGCGGGTGATATTTGTCTTGGCGATTGTGGGTGTTGGCTGGACTATCTGGGCGCTGGGTCTCTTCGTTAATTTTCGTCTCGAGCCTATGGTGGATGATCTGCGCGACAAGCAATCTGAATCAATGTTGGTCACAGACCGGGGACCATATCGTTGGATTCGTCACCCACTTTACTTAGCCTCCCTGTTGATGATCTGGTCGAACCCAAATCTGACTCTGGATCGGTTGTTATTTAATCTTTTATTCACGATCTGGGTAGTATTAGCGATACTACTCGAAGAGCGAGGACTAGTAACAGCATACGGAGAGTCTTATCGTACTTATCAACGCAACGTGCCATTGCTCATTCCATTTCGAATTAATCCAAGTATTATTGAGAAAGAGTCAAGCGTTGGAAGGGGAGTCAGCTAGCGCGTAGAGTTGATCTAGGGGTTTACATTGTGATGGAGCGTAGCGGAAATTTAATCCCCCCATTTTCAGATGAAGGAATTCTTTGGGTCATATTCTCTGGATATTGTTACCGCACAATTCATCCATTACTATCATTCTCAATCTTCCAGTTACAAAATTTGACCTGTTCTTAGAATCTTAAACCTGCTTGAACCGACTCATGTGCTTGGGGAAAGTATCAGTGAACAAAAGCTGCTATAAAAGTATGATTGCCACTACAATGTAAAAAGACGTCATTCACCATCTTGTGCATCCTTGAACCTTCTTATTATTACATTGAAGGTTAATGTCCTTATACGCTATTCTGCCTACATCCGTCTCCGCCAAAGAGCGCTAGTTGGATAAGAATTATGAAATTAAAATATCAGGTGGATCAAGTATAAATCAACAAAAAGAGAAGTGAAAGGAAAGCTTCAACTTAAACACTGAGGATGTGAATGATGGATAACAACCAACACAAGGGACACGAACATTTAGAGGGGGAAATTCCTGAAGGACAACATTCGTCTGAAATGGAAATGGATACAAGTCATTCAGAGCATGTTGGCCATCACGAGCATATACCTCCTGAAACAGGTACTTCCTCTATGGGACATGAGGAACAAACTGAGCATGATACACATACTGCCGCAGAACAACACCAGGATCACAGTGGTCATGTAGATCACAGAGGGCACGAAGAGATGTTCCGCAAGCGGTTTTGGGTGAGTCTGGCTCTCTCGGTCCCGGTGTTGTTATTCAGCCCGGCTGTTCAGGGTTTCTTTGGTTTCAGCATGCCTACCTTCCCTGGGAGCCAATTGATCACCCCTACAATATCAGTGGTTATCTTCATCTATGGTGGTGTCCCCTTCATTCGAATGGCTGGTCCTGAAATCCGTTCTCGCAAACCCGGCATGATGACATTGATCACTTTAGCAATCGGTGTTGCATTCGTGTACAGCCTGGCAGCATTTTTCTTCTCTCTCGGACCGACTTTCTTCTGGGAGTTGGTCACATTGATCGATGTAATGCTGCTCGGTCACTGGCTCGAGATGCGCAGTGTGCGCCAGGCTTCTGGTGCACTTAACGAGCTGGCCAAGCTCATGCCCGATAAAGCTGAACGTATTCAACCAGACGGCAGCGTCGAAGAATTTCCTGCAAGTGAATTACGATCCGGTGATCTTGTATTAATTCGACCCGGGAGCAGTGTCCCGGCAGACGGTGT
>JALHTN010000290.1 GCA_022865865.1 Anaerolineales bacterium | reverse complement strand
GCATTGTATCACGAAACATTACCCCGGTACTGTCGTATACCCCCTTACTCTTTTGAAAACCAGGGTCAGGTTAGACCTGATTATTGGATTGATCAAAATCTTTCGGAGTTCCTTAAATTAATTGGGTCTGCCCAATAATTTACTCCTGGACAGACCCAAAATTATCAGCGAAAAATCTTTTTTACACCCATCCGCGCAGCTCCATGGCTTTAACTACCTTTGCGATCGCAACCATATAGGCGGCATCACGCATGAAAACCTTTTCGCTTTCGGCCATCTCCACCACACTGCTAAAAGCCTTGGTGATGGTCGTATCTAAGCGGGAAAGTACTTCATCACGGGTCCAGTAGTAGTTCATGTCGTTCTGAACACTCTCAAAATACGACACTGTAACACCTCCCGCGTTACACAGGAAATCGGGAATAACGAAGATGTCATTTCGCTTGAGGACTTCATCCGCTTCTGGAGTTGTTGGACCATTTGCGCCTTCGGCTATCAGCTTGACCCGATCGCTGATGCGAGTGACGGATTCAGCATTGATTTGACCTTCCAATGCACCCGGGATGAGTACATCAGCTTCTTTGGTAATCCAGGCATCGCCATCCTCGATAACATAACCTGCATTGTGCGCCTTTTCCTTGTCTATCGAGCCATAGGTGTCCGTAATACTCTGTAAGAATTGGGGATCGATACCATCTGGATGGCTGACGGTGAATGGAGAACGTTCCTTGTGATCCCAGCAGGAGACACACGCAACCTTACCACCCAAAATCTCTCTAAAGCCAATTGCAGAGTACTGGGATACATTGCCAAAACCTTGAATAGCAGCCACTGATTTAGTTGGGTCTATCCCCAGGTGCTTCATTGCCTCGCGCACGGTGTAAATCAAACCATATCCGGTGGCTTCTGTCCTCCCCAGAGAACCACCACCGCCGACCGGTTTACCGGTGATCACCCCAGGTGTGTACTGCCCGACCAGCTTTGAGTATTCATCCATCATCCAACCCATCATTCGGGGGTTGGTACCCACATCAGGAGCCGGTACATCTTTACGAGGACCGATATTTTGCCAAATTCGATCAATCCATCCACGCACTAATTTTTCTTGTTCGCTGACGGACAAGGAGGCTGTATCAACTGCTACTCCTCCTTTTCCTCCTCCCAAGGGAATATCTGCTACCGCAGTTTTCCAGGTCATCCACATTGCTAAAGCACGTACTGTATCGAGAGTCTCGGAAGGGTGGAACCGGATACCCCCTTTACAGGGGCCACGTGCATCGTTATGCTGGATCCGGTAGCCGAAAAAGACGCGCATTGCGCCATCATCCATGTTTACCGGGATCATGAATTTGTATTCACGCATAGGCCAGCGCAACATTTCCGAGATTTGCGGGTCCAAGTTGAGCATTTTGGCTACTTGATCAAACTGGCTCTGTGCCATTGTGAATGCGTTGATTGTTTCGGTCATAAATGTTCTCTCCTGGTTAACTGATTTCAGTGAAAATATAAACGGGCACCTCGGTATGGTGCCCGCTGAAATCTCCATTTCTGGAGTGGGGAATGTAGGTTTGGTTGCACAAGGCAGTATCCTATTATCCCTTATTGCTTAATTTAAACCATAGCAGACGCTCTGCAGGTCGTCAAGTGATAAAAGACACGTAATTATTATGCGCTATTTTCTGCCGGAATGGCGCCGTGCCGCCAGCTGACGGTCTAATTCCTTCTCTAGAATTTTTGGATTTGCCCGACCTTCAGCCATCCGCATCACTTGCCCGAACAGCCAACGGGCGATACTATCTTTTCCTCGCACATACTCTTCGACTTGTTCGGGATTGGTGCTTAAGACCCGATCTACAAGCTCGGTGATGAAAGCGCCATCTGAAATCTGGGTTAATCCCTGCTCTGCTACGATTTTATTCGCTGGTCTTCCACTTCGGAACATTTCTGCCAGGACCGTTTTGGCGGTTTTTTGGTTGATATCTCCTTGAGAAACCAGCAGGAGCAGATTTGCTAATCCTTGTGGTGTGACACGGGTTTGCTCAATGGATAAATTTTCCTGGTTGAGCAGACCAAATAGCTCCCCAATGATCCAGTTTGCAGCCATTTTTGGGCTGATCTCTGCCGAGCATTGGTCAGCAATAAACGCAATTACCTGTTCAAAATAATCTGCCACATCTTGCTCGGCAACCAATACACCAGCATCATAATCGCTCAGCTGGTAAACCTGGATGAAACGGTGCCGCTTTATAATAGGTAATTCTGGCAGCGCGGCCTGGATGCTTTCAATCCACCCAGGATCGATCACCAAAGGAGGCAGATCTGGTTCGGGAAAGTAGCGGTAATCGTCTTCTTCCTCTTTCGTGCGTTGCAGGACTGTTACCCCCAAGTTTTCATCCCAACCAACTGTTTGCTGAGCGATCGTTTTTCCACCCCGGAGCTCGCTGATTTGGCGCTCAATTTCATACGCTATGCTGCGCTCCAGGGCACGGAAACTGTTGAGATTTTTTACTTCCACCCGAGTGCCCATCTCATTCAACCCCCGGGGACGGACAGAGATGTTTGGTTCGACCCGCAGGACGCCTTTCTCCAAGTCACCAGAATTGACCTTCAGGTAGCGGAGTATTGATCTCAGGCTGGTAGCAAATGTACGCACTTCTTCCGCTGACCGTAAATCTGGTTCAGACACAATTTCCAGCAATGGTACCCCGGCGCGATTGAGATCTACCAGCGAATAAACGTCATCCTCCTGGTGAATGTGGGTGAGCTTCCCTGTATCCTCTTCGAGATGAACGCGGCGGATGCGGATTTTTCGCTCCCCTTCAGGAGTTTGTATTGCTAGATAACCCCTGCGTGCAAGTGGGTATTCATACTGGGATATCTGATAGCCTTTGGGGAGATCGGGATAGAAGTAGTTCTTCCGGGCGAAGACACTCACTGGTGAGATCTCGCATTGCAGTGCCAGGGCAACACGCAAAGCATATTCAACTGCACGCTGGTTAACTACTGGCAGGACGCCCGGCATGCCAGTGCAAATTGGGCAAACAGCGATATTTGGATCCGACAAGGTGGGATCAACAACCGGACAGGAGCAAAACATTTTAGATTTTGTCTCCAGTTCCGCGTGAACTTCTAATCCTATTATGGGCTCGAATTCCATTAAATTGTTCTATAACTCCATTGATCGGAGTGTTCGTTATAGGTTAATTCGAATGACAGGTTGTTTATTGTCAGTACTTGAAAAACAGATCCGGTAGGGGTACGCCAGCTCTTTATGATACCCGTAATTTCGAGGCGTCCGTGTTCGAAGACTACCGCAGTTGGTCGTTCGCCATACTTCGCACTCGAAAAGCATTCGACATTACAGGGAAACAATGGTGTTATCCCCTGTGTTGACCGACCCCGCACTCCTCTTAATCTGTGAACCACGGCCGATCAAGGAACTTTCCAGGATCACGTTGCATACCTGGGCCTCGTCTTCAAGGATTGAATCGCGCACGACACTGCTGCTTACTCGAACCCCTGCGCCAATTGATGCAAAAGGTCCGATCACACAATTCTCAAGTTCAGCTGTTGGGTGCACGAAGACCGGTGAGTTGATGACCACACCACGGTGGTCTGCCATCTCTTGGTTGTTGCTGTGACCATTTTCCAAAAGGTAGCGATTGGTTTCAAGCAATGCCTCTGGGGTTCCTGCATCCAACCACACATCGATTTTCTCGGGGCGCATTTTGAGACCGCCTTCAAGCATTATATTGATCGCGTCCGCCAAGAAATATTCTCCCTTCAATTGCACATCACGCTTCATTTGTTGCTCGATCGCAGAAATCAGGTCTTCTGCAGAACGGAAGTAGTAAAAACCAACCACAACTAAATTGTTATCAATCTCTTTTGGTTTCTCAATTAATCGGGTCACCATCTGGTTCTGGTCGAGGACAGCCACTCCAAAACGGCGGGGGTCTGGGACGGGTTTTACCCAGGCGATGGCATCATTTTCCTCATTCGATAAATCTGATAGATCGGTTTCAATCAATGTATCCGCGAAGACCACCATCATTGGACCAGTTAAAAACTGGCGAGCGAGATAGATGGCATGCGATTGTCCGCGCGGGTCTTCTTGGACCACAAAATGAGACTTGACATTTGGATAGCATTTGTTAATGTGGTCTTCAATTTGATCGCCAAGGTAGCCAACGATATTGATTAGTTCCACATTTTCTGGGTCGGAAAGAGTGGCAAGCATATCCAAGACATGATCAAGCACTGGTTTTCCAGCCACGCTTACCAGTTGTTTTGGTTTGCTCCAGGTATGCGGTCTTAATCTGGTACCCAGACCAGCCATAGGGATAACAACTTTTAATGTTTGCTCCATGATATTATTTGTATACCTTGATCTTTGCGAGAATTAGAATTTTATGCTCCCTCAGGGTGTGAGATATGTGGGTTATTATACCCTCAGCTCCCATCTCGAACTTTTATTCTAAGCTCTGAAAGATGTGAACCTGTTAACTAATATTATTGTCATTATCCTGGGATGGATCGCTGTTAGATTGTTCACTGGATATCTGTTTTTGTTTATCTGCTGATGAGTGCTTACTGGGAAGATAATATGCCAACCAAAAAACTGGCTCTCCTAATAGGGGTGGCTTTCATTGCCTTTATATTTAGTGCCTGCGAAAACAGCCCAACCGAACCCGCGCCTTCGAGCACACCTCCACCCCGCAATATCGCTGTTTCTGGGATTGGTAAAGTTTACCTGATACCAGATATAGCAACCATATCAATTGGGGTCCATAATGAAGATGAGAGCGCTACCAGGGCTGTCGATGGCAACAATGCTCAGGTAATAGAAGTCACGGATGTGCTTTTAGAGATAGGAGTTGAAGAAGAAGATATAAAAACTTCAAACTTCAATATCTACCCCGAACAGCGCCTCGATGAAAGCGGTAATCAAGTTGGCACCATCTATATTGTGGATAATACAGTATTTGTTACAGTACGTGATTTGAGCGCTTTAGGTGCGATCATGGGTTCAGTGGTGGAAGCGGGTGCGAACTCAATCTTCGGGATCCAATTTGATGTTGCGGATAAAACTCACGCCCTTTCACAAGCCCGAAAATTGGCTGTTGAAAATGCCCAAGTTAAGGCTGAGGAATTAGCGCAAGCAGCAGGAGTTGCTTTGGGGGAAATCCAGTCGATTAATGAATTTGGTGGGGTACCCGTTCCAGTGTTCGAGGGGCAAGGGGGAGGTGGATTGGAAGCCACAGCTGATCAAGTGCCCGTGAATCTGGGACAGCTTAGCCTTACCGTTGAGGTCTCGGTTACCTACCACATCCCCTGAATTTGCAAGCAGCTCAATTATCGGGAGGTTGACACAGCTGAATATTTATCAGGAAATTTGGCTGTTTCACAGGTCGATTGTTACAAGATCACAGCTCTGCTTGGTTTCTCAATAATGATATACAATTAGGCCTGTGACGGATTCTTTGCTTTTCCATCCACCACACAGGCTTGGAATGATTCTCCAGGTTGCAGCCATCCTGGTATTGCTGGCCCTGGGTACCCTGGGACTCTGGCAGGCGGCACAGGCTCCGATTGGTCTGATCTTCCTGCTATATTTAATCCCCATTCTCCTGGTGTTAATCTTAGTCCCCTTGATCAGTTATCGCGCTTATGCACTGTGGCGTGCGTCTTATTTGCTGGAGCGCGATGGCATCTACTTGCGTTGGGGGTTGCGGGAAGAAATCATACCGATGGATGTTGTAATCTGGGTGCGCTCATCCCAAGAACTGGAGACACCCTTACCACTTCCCCGGTTTCGCTGGCCAGGAGCAGTCCTTGGGGTTCGCCAGCTTCCTGATGGGACGCGTGTGGAATATATCGCCGCTCAAGCGAGCCAATTCATTCTCGTAGCTGCGTCTGACCGTATATATGCGATTTCTCCAGCCAACCCGCAAGAATTCATGTTAGCCTATCAGCGCTTTGCGGAATTGGGTTCGCTTACTCCGCTCACTGCACATTCGATTTATCCGGCAAACTTGCTGCGACGCGTGTGGGCAGCACCTGCTGCCAGGTACCTGCTCATAGCAGGTTTTGGCATTTCCATCTTATTGTTAGTCTTGGTAAGTCTTAGTGTTCCTTCAAATTTGACGATTTCGCTTGGATTCAACCCGGATGGGACTTCATCTGGTCCAGTCCCATCTGTGTACCTGCTCTTATTGCCGATATTAAACGGCATTTTTTACTTTGCCAATGCCTTGTTCGGGCTGTATTTATTCCGTGCAGAAGACAGACAAACACTGGCATATTTACTCTGGGGTAGTGGATTATTCACCGGGTTACTTTTCGTTATAGCCGTCGTTCTCATTCTTACGGCGAGTTGATTATCCCAGCATTCTCCGAGAGTTATCCACCGATCCTCCAGAGTTATCCACAATAATGCGAGGTTTATCCACAATAAACCATGATTTTCGAGATTTGATCGGATAATATGCAATTATTACTTGGATTTGGGCTGGGTCTCTTGGTTGGCTATACAGGTTACCGGTTAGGAGCTTTGACCGCAAGCGGTGCTGCAGCAGCTGTTGGCGTTGGGGGTCTGATATTCGGTCTTGGGGGAGTACCTTGGACAAGTCTGTTGCTGTTGTTCTTCATCTCATCGAGCCTGCTGTCCAGGGCGTATCGGCGAAAAAAGAAATCCATGAATAAAAAGTTCGCCAAAGGTTCACGACGCGATCATGGGCAAGTGCTCGCAAATGGGGGCTTGGCTTCAATGTTGGTACTGATTCATTGGTATTATCCGCATCTGGAAGGGGTGTGGTTCGCATTCGCAGGCTGTATGGCTGCTGTTAATGCGGATACCTGGGCAACGGAACTGGGTGTACTCAGCCCGACCTCTCCGCGCCTGATTACGAATGGCAAGGTTGTGCCCAAGGGTACTTCTGGAGGGGTTTCCCTGGTAGGCTATCTGGCGACACTGGCCGGGGCAGGAATTATCGCCTTATCAGCAGCTTACTTTACTCCTTCAGCCTCATTTGATATGGTTCTTTGGGTAATTGTTGGTGGGCTGGCCGGGGCAACGGTAGATTCCTTTTTAGGGGCTACTGTACAGGGTATTTATTATTGTCCGGTGTGTGATCAAGAGACGGAAAGCTATCCTGAGCATCATTGCGGAAATGGGACAACTCAGATCCGTGGTTGGCGCTGGATAAATAACGATCTGGTAAACCTGGTTTGTTCGCTTATAGGGGCAGGAATTGCGCTTGGCGGCTGGATTCTATTCAGTTAAAGAAAACTCAAGATCGCCAATTGTCTTGATCACTGTACAATTCGCTTCAGGGAAAAGACCAACTGGATCGATCAATATTGGTTGTATTCCAGCGTTGTTGGCACCGAGCACATCCGCGAAATAATTATCCCCCACATAAACCGCCTGTTCAGGTTTGACGTTCATTTGAGTAAGCGCATGTTGAAAAATAATTGGATCGGGTTTCCAGGCATCTATTGTTCCCGCGGCGAGTGAATACTCGAAATAAGAACTTATGCCCAGGGATTCTAATTGTTCGTCAAATGGGTTAGTACGGTTGGAGATCACGGCTAACCGGAAATCATTCTGCTGGAGGTTGTGCAGTAATCCACCCACATTATCGGCTAGCGTATCAACAGGCGAGTATCGGTCACGCATGCATTCGGTGAGGTCAGGGGCGAACTGGGCAGCCTGGTCAGGTTGGCAACCGCTGGCCAGCAGATAGCGGCGGGAGTGGTTGACCCAAAAAGAACCCTCATCTTCACCGAATGTTTCCCGGTCAGCGATCAATTCTGGTGATTGAGCCCAATAATTATGCAGCCAGCGGTGGGCTTGCCTGGTGTTAGCGATTTCAATTGGCAGACCGAGCTGCAAGTTGAAATCGGATAATGCTTCGAGAAAAGTGGGTTGATTATGGCGCAGCGTGCCATCCAGATCGAAGTAAATGGTGCTGATGGCGTTTCTGGGGATCAAATCAACCGCCGATCTCACTCATCACGCGGTTGAGCGGGATAATGCCCTGCTCCAGACCATGCCCCCAGGGTTTGTCCCAGATACCATCCAAAATCATTTGGCGTAACTCATCCAGGCTTGCACCCGCTCGAAGGGGAGCCAAGAGGTTGACTTCTTTCTCGCGCAGCAGGCACAACCGTAGCTTTCCATCGGCAGTCAAGCGAGCTCGGTTGCAGGTTGCGCAGAAAGGTTTTGTCACCGAGGAGATGAAACCAATATCGCCGATGGCTCCTGGTAAGTGATAAAGCCTGGCTTCACCGTCCAATTCCCCATTCCCAACGATTTCCAATGAGCCGTACTCATTTTCGATACGCTGGTGCATTTCCTCCCAGTCTACGACCTGATTGACCTGTAGATCAGTCGCTCCGGCGAATGGCATCATTTCGATGAAACGCACCTGCCATGGGTGCTCCATAGTTAAACTGGCTATTTCGAGTACGTCTCGTTCGTTGTAACCGCGCACCACGACTGCGTTGATCTTGATCGGCGATAGGCCTGCATCTTCAGCAGCCTGCAGACCTTCCCAAACGTCTTCCAGCTTTCCCCAGCGCGTCAAACGGCGGAATTTGTCCGGGTCAAGCGTATCTAGGCTGATATTAACCCGGTCCAGGCCTGCTTCTGCCAGGGGTCCTGCGAGCTTTGAAAGCATTATGCCGTTGGTTGTTATAGACAGCGAGTGTATACCGGGAGTATCAGAAATGCCCTGTACCAATTCGACAATATTCGCGCGGACCGTTGGCTCACCCCCGGTGAGGCGTATCTTGTGAAAACCAAGGGATGAGAAAAGGCGGGCGAATAATAATATCTCGTCATCTTGCATCAATTCTGCATTTGGGCGAAAGGTCATATCCTCTGGCATGCAGTAAACACAACGCAAGTTGCAGTGATCGGTGAGGCTGATTCTGAGATAGGAGATTGAACGACCGTATTTGTCGAGAGCCATGTGGATTCTGTATATGCACCAATAATAATATTTATGACAAAACTCGTCAAAATTATACCCGGGATCTGGTGAGAATAGGATTAATATTACTGCGGGTACAAATCTGACTCAAGATGACAGCAGTTTCTGAATATGGGCTGTATGGTCCCTTTCGTGCCACACGGCTCTCCGCATTACCTTGCGCGGACTCCAGAATTCACCATCCATCCCAACGACCAGAGTAGAGTCAACCAGGTTGGGCAAAACGGCGAGCATGTGGTCGCGTATCTTTATTAGCCGCTCACCTGACTCAGCTGGTAATTCATCGCGGGGAAAAGCTAAACCCAGCCGATCCAGATACCACCAGTCTGCATTGCCGACATGGTTGAGGATGCCTGTAATGCTCCAGCGTTCCCCGGATAATTTCGCGTTCAGCGTTTCTGTGCTTAAACCCGCGACACTTGATAACAAGTCTGCCCTGCTCAAACCCAGTAGCTCGATGCCCAATTTGCTCTCCGCTTCTGTAAGCGGCCTCCAGTCATCCTGAAACCAGGCATTGACCTCGTATCCATCGGGGACGAAGGCATAGTTATCATCGATGTGGTAGACCTCCCAGGTCTCTCCGATGTGAACAGATTGTTCGAGAGGTATAGCCTGCTCTCCTAGCCCATGCTGGACCAGCCATTCATTGTGCTTTTCCACAGCCAGAGGAAGAGCGTGCAGTGCTTCCAGGGAATTATCTCCGTAAGAGAAGCAGCCAAGATGATCGAGCTCCCAAACGATCGTCCTTCCTTCAGCACCGTTTTCTATCCCGATTTTTAAGAACATATTTTCCTCCTCGGTTGATAGCCTTGAATTATAGTGGATTGTATTGGTTTACAGGTGAAATTTACTTATCCCCCATGAATTGCCTCAAAGTTGTTTGATATGACCTGCAGGTTGCGGCATACCTGCTGGAACTATCACCACGCGTGGAGGCTTGTCGCCGCAGAGAATCCAATACCACCCATTTCATTGTTGAGGGAAATGGGGAAAAACAGGTGGTGTGGAATTGGTGGTTTCAATCTATTGTGGATCTTTTTTCAGTCAACAGCCACTTACTGAGGGTGTTGAATAATAAGAAAAATAT
>JALHTN010000289.1 GCA_022865865.1 Anaerolineales bacterium | reverse complement strand
GGGATGGCAATAGCACCGGATATGACCGCAATCATGAGTGTGCCGCGCAGCAAGGGTCTTATACCAAAATCATCCGGGGTGGGGTTAACGGCCAAGGGTTGCCAGGTGGTACCGGTCAGGAACTTCCAAAGGTTGACCTCCGGGCGTGCAAAGAAATTGATCGCTTCACTGAAGAGGATAATAATGATGCCGAGTGTGATCAGAATTGTGAAAACACCACAGGCTAAAAGCAGAAATGCTATTATTTTTTCACGAAGTGTACGTTGTTTTCCCAGTGAACCCATGCCCCGCAATTTCCTGGAAGAATCTTTCTGAGTCCGTATCTGACGGACAGATACATAATTATCGTCTATATTCATTCCTGATTTCTTCCCATACCATTTTCAATCATCTATTGGTATTCCAAGGCATCAAGATAAGCCAAATAGGATTCAAAAGAACCAACCGGGGGTAAGGAGTAACCAACGCTGGACATAATTCCTGGTGCGCCCCATTCGCCAAAATAGAATTTCAAGAAGGCTGCCACCTGGGGTTTGGCTATTATGCTCGATTTATTAACATAAATAAATAGTGGCCGGGAGAGTGGGTTATAACTTCCATCTGTGATGGAGATTTCAGATGGTAATACAATCTCCCCCTCGCTATTTTCAATCGGAATTGCCCTGATGGAAGTCTTGTTGTTGAGGTAATATGCGTATCCGAAAAAACCGATAGCATAGGTTTCATGTGCCAAACCATCCAGCAAAGAGTTGTCATCAGAACTAAAGCTTGTATTCTCATCCTGCCGTAGCTCTGATTCACCAGTTGTGGTTTTTACAACCTCACCCATAAAATCCCGTGTACCGGAATCGGGATCTGGAATGAAAAACAGGACTTCTTTATCAGGGTATGTGGAATCAAGATCAGACCAAAGTTTAACTTTACTGTTTACCCCAAATAATTTGCCCAATTGATCTATAGTTAAATGGGTTAGCCAGGTGTTATCAGGATTGACAACAACTGTCATCCCATCTAGTGCTACCACAAATTCTTTATATTCCACTCCAAATTGCTGGCAAAGCTCAATTTCACTTTGTGTAATCGGACGGGATGCATTATTAATATCAGTTTCTCCGGGACAGAATTTTTTAAACCCTCCCCCGGTACCAGACATCCCTACAGATACCCTGGCTTTTGTGCCTTCATTGGCAAACTCTTCTGCAACAGCAACTGTAATCGGATAAACTGTGCTGGATCCATCAATGATGATGTCTCCTGATATTTGACCAGGTGCTCCTTCAGGTAAAACTGAACATGCCCCCAATAAAAAAATAAGGAGTAAAAAGGGTAACATTACAAACTTCTTAAAGTCTAATCCCATTTGTCCTTAAATACCCTGAAAAAATTATTGAGTTTAACACTTTACCATGATACATTAATCCGTTTAAATCCATCTTAATCTCTAGTTAAATCTGGTTATTAAACCTCAAATTTAGACAAGTCACGTCAGAATCTTTTAGGTATTCAACAGGTGGGGAAGACTGTCACCCCTCTTCCTCTTCCCACTCGTCATCCGAGCCTGCCATCTCCAGCAACTCCCCTGTGGCGATGAATACCGTTCGCTCGCAGATATTGGTCACTCGGTCAGCCATACGCTCAATGTTATGCGCCACCCACGTGATCAGGCTGCCGTGGTCAATCGACTCTGGGTTGGCGATCATATTCTGGATCATCTTGCGGTGCACGTAGTTATACAGCTTGTCCACCTGGTCGTCCTCATGCGGGATGTTGTATGCCAGCGAAGTATCCTCTGTTACGAAAGCCCCAAGTGCGCGATGTAGCATACTTACTGCCAAATCCGCCATATCCGAGATCTCCTGGATGGGAATGGGTGTTTCGTCGTCTGCAATCCGAATGGTTATCTTGGCGATCCCTTTGGCATAGTCCCCCATACGTTCCAGTTCAGTAATCACCTCAAGGATGGCAGCCAGCAAGCGCAAGTCGTGAGCCATGGGCTGTTGTCTGGCAAAGTGGATTAAGACGCGGTTTTCGATGGCATACCGTTTTTCGTTGATTTGCTCATCGGCGCGCTCGATCACCTTGGCAGCCTGGCTGTCACGTTGTTTGAGCGCATCGACAGCACTCAACATGGCTTGTTCCACCATGTTTCCGAGCAGAAGCACTTCATCCTGCAAGAGTTGGGTTTCTTGGTCTAAAGCGGGGCGAGGCATAAGGCCCTCCTGATATTTCTAGAAAAATGACTTTGGATTTCGATAATAACAGTTTTCACCCGAACCGTCCAGTTATGTAATCTTCGGTCTTTTTGTGCTTTGGGCTGATGAAGAGTTGTTGGGTCGGGCTGTATTCAACGAGTGTGCCAGCGCGGCTCTCGTCCATCATCAAGAAGGCGGTAAAGTCTGAGACGCGTGCTGCTTGCTGCATATTGTGGGTCACGATCACGATGGTGTAATCCTGCTTGAGGGAACCCATCAATTCCTCGATCTTCAGCGTGGCAAGCGGGTCCAGTGCAGAGGCGGGTTCGTCCATCAGAATGACGGAGGGCTCCATGGCCAAAGCGCGGGCGATGCACAGGCGCTGCTGCTGACCGCCGGAAAGAGCCAAGCCAGATTGCCTGAGTTTGTCTTTGACCTCATCCCACAAGGCAGCTTGTTTGAGTGACTGTTCGACGATTTGTTTGAGCAGATGTTTGGAGTGAATACCATACAGGCGCGGTCCATAAGCAATGTTGTCGAAGATGCTGCTGGGGAAGGGATTGGGTTTTTGGAAGACCATGCCTACCTCGCGACGGATCTCGACCGGGTCAACTTCTGGTGCATTGATATCATTGCCTTCCAGAAATACTTGTCCGTTGTGATGGCACCCGGGTACGAGGTCGTTCATGCGGTTGAGCGCTCTTAAAAACGTGGACTTGCCGCAACCGGATGGGCCGATCAGCGCGGTAATCTGGTTGGGCAAAATTTTAAGATTGATATCTCGAATAGCTTGGAAATCCTCATAAGAGACTGATAAATCACGCACTTCCATTTTTGGCAAAAATGTGTCAGGCAGATCTGGTGGTGGGGTGTAGGAACGAAGAATCTCGTGGGCTTGAGGGCGATGATTTTCACCCCCATTAACTTGAAAGACCTTCGCCAGACCTTTTAGCATGGCATTTCAAGGATGAGATCAAGACAATGGAGCAACGGTTTCATAAGTATAAGAAATATATCACGAAGTCAGCGGGAATAAGGATTGATTAAGTTAAAGGGAATTGAACATCTCTTTAAGGTATTTCTAGCAAAATTATTTCACGCGATCGGGAT
>JALHTN010000288.1 GCA_022865865.1 Anaerolineales bacterium | reverse complement strand
GGTCGCATTCGACCTCGGGTCGCGGTTATTAAAGCCCTGGCTTCCAGTGTCTGCATCGGTACCGGTGGTTCGGTCGGTCGAGAAGGTCCCATTGCTCAAATCGGATCCGCCCTGGGTTCCACAGTTGGCCAGCTGCTGAACCTCTCAGATGAGCGGGTACGCAATCTTGTTGCCTGTGGCGCCGCCGGGGGAATAGCCGCTACTTTTAATGCCCCAATTGCTGGAGCGCTGTTTGCCCTGGAGGTCATCCTTGGCCAGTTTCACGCCACATATTTCGGTGCCGTTGTTATCTCAGCCGTAACAGCAGATGTTATCGCCCAAAATTTAGAAGGAAACCTGCGGGCTTTTACTGTTCCCGCATACACTTTGGTAAGCCCCTGGGAGCTGGTTTTCTACGCGCTGATGGGTGTTATCGCTGCGTTGGTTTCAGTATTCTTTACCAAATCCCTGTATGCGTCGGAAGACCTGTGGGCAAAGTTTCGCATGCCAGAATATGTCAAACCAGCTCTGGGAGGTGCGCTGCTGGGAGTGGTAGGTATCCTGACCTACAAAGCAGGCGATATTCCCCGTATATTTAGTGTCGGTTACGAAAGCATCAACGCCGCACTCTCTAACGACTTTACCATCCAAATAACCTTCGCATTACTTCTGCTGAAGATGCTGGCTACCTTGCTTACTCTAGGTTCTGGAGGATCAGGAGGTGTCTTTGCCCCCTCCTTGTTTATGGGCGCGATGCTGGGAGCTACCTTTGGACAGGTTGTGAACCTGCTTTTCCCGAGCATCACCGCCCCAGCTGGAGCATACGCTCTGGTGGGAATGGCTGCTTTTTTCAGTGGCGCAGCCCATGCGCCAGTAACCGCGATTCTGATCATGTTCGAGATGACTGGCGATTATCAGATAATCCTACCGCTTATGTTAGCCACTGTTATCAGTACCCTTGTCTCCAGGTTATTAAGCAAAGATTCAATCTACACCCTGAAGCTCTCCCGGCGCGGTGTAAACCTTGAGCAAGGACAAGATATCGACGTGATGCAGGGTGTCAAGGTCCATGAGATCATGACCACAGACTTTGACATTGTTTCCCCAGATCTGCCCATTTCACTCCTGGCTGAAATCTTCACCGAAACTCACCACCACGGTTTGCCAGTCTGTGATGGTGATGGCAATTTGGTGGGGATCGTCACCATTCAGGATTTGGAGGTAGCACTGAGTGAACCTTATCGTGAAGAACGAAAAGTGATCGATATCGCCACTAAACTGGATTTATTAGTTGCCTACCCGGAAGAATCCGTTTGGGAAGCCCTGCGCCGCCTGAGCATTCGCGATGTTGGACGTCTACCAGTCCTGGAGAATATAGATGGGCGCAAATTAGTGGGCATCATCCGCCGCAACGACATCGTGCGCGCCTATAAAATTGCGATTATCAATCGCTCCCACCACCAGTACAAGTCAGAGATCCTAAAGCTCGGAAAACTCGACGAAGCCATGTTTTTGCACCTGGAAATCCCTTCAGAAGCAGCTGTTGTTGGCAAACGGGTTAACCAGATCGAGCTCCCAGAAGAATGTTTAATTGTCTCTGTCCAGCGAGGCAAGAAGCAGTACGTGGTACACGGAAACACTGTCATCCAATCCGGAGACCGCATCACGGTATTCACCAATCAGGATTCATCCGTTGCAGTTAGAGATAGATTGTCTGAAATTAAACCAGCTGAAAAACTTGAGCAAGGGGACAACCCCTGATTGAGCGTGGTACATCAAATTAACTATTTTTGTCTCTGCTGAAATCTTGAATATTCCGGTCCCTGGTTGATCTTGGTTTGTTATTCAGTGCAGGACAAACCAGCTGATGTAATTGCTACCTCCGACAACCTTTTCAATCAGGATCTGTTTTGAGCGCACTGATCCAGTGTAGAAATACTGATATAGCGGTACTCGCCTAGCTCGGCTTATGAAATCAGCAATAAAACTCATTTCTTAGTAATTATCAAGAGAAAGCATATTTTCCCAGGTTGTATAATCAATATGGATCCAAAGTATGATCATATTAGTTTTATCCGTCATAATTCCCTTGGCGATTCTGCAATCCCAATCTCGGGTATATCACGATCCATGACAGCTTTCAACACTGTACCTTCATTTTGATCAATCTGCATATTGATTAACACCAAAAACTGAAAATCCTAGTAATTTTGGGAGGAACCAGCCATGATTGCGGACACAAAGAATTCGACTTTGACCCTCACAGATGGCAGAAAATTGGGTTATGTTGAGTATGGCGAGCCGCAAGGAAAAGCGGTTTTTCATTTCAACGGTTCCGGCGGCTCCCGCTTAGAATACCCAGCCGATCAGGCAATACTCACAGATTTAGGCATCCGGTTTATCGCCAGCGACCGACCCGGACATGGCATATCCGATCCGCAGCCCGACCGGAGTTTGCTCAATTGGCCGGATGATATCACCCAGCTGGCGGACCACCTCAATATTGATCGTTTCTATGTTCAGGGTTGGTCAGCTGGTGGACCGCATGCGCTGGCCTGTGCCTACCAG
>JALHTN010000287.1 GCA_022865865.1 Anaerolineales bacterium | reverse complement strand
GAAAGATCTTCATGTGACCTCTGGTTTGCTCTTCGATGAGAAATTACGGAAGCAAATCACAAATGGCAATTATGATTTATTGATCGCGCTCGGAGGCGATGGCACCATGCTCCGCGCGGGTCAAATCTGTGGTCCGCAAGGTGTCCCAATTTTAGGGATTAACATGGGGCGCTTTGGCTTCTTAATGGAAATCAGGCAAGATGGTTGGAAAGAAGCTTTAGGACGTTTGCTGCAGGGCGATTTTTGGTTGGAAAACCGGATGATGTTGATGGCTGAACAAGTCCGGAATAGCAAGGTTCTTGGTGAATGGGATGTGGTTAATGAAGCTGTGGTTAGTCGTGGAAAAATAGTACGACCCGTGCAAATGGAGGTCAGTGTCGATCATCGTTTCCTGGCAACTTATGTTGCTGATGGTATGATCGCTTCCACACCTACGGGTTCCACTGCTTATGCCTTAGCAGCTGGAGGACCAATTCTACCTCCTGAGCTGCGCAACATTTTGCTGGTACCCATCGCGCCTCATCTTTCCATTGACCGAGGGATTGTGCTCGCGGAAGGTTCTTCAGTTGCGATCGAAGTTCACACCAATCACCAAGCGGTACTTAGTATAGATGGTCAGCTACCGATCGATTTAGCAGATCGGGATTGTGTCAATGTTCGTGCAAGCAGTCATAAGCTTCAGTTCATACGGTTTCAAGATCCTGGATATTTCTACCGCAACCTTACACCACATATGAATCAAAACCCATCCACAGGAAATACTAGATGACCACAGAAATTATTGTTACTTACTGTGAAAACCACCCTTCGGTTGAATCTACTTTACGCTGCAATCGCTGCGAAAAAACCATTTGCGCAAAATGTGCTGTACTGACTGAAACCGGTTACCGGTGCAAAGAATGTGTGCGTTCACAGCAAAAAACTTTTGATACCGCAATATGGATTGATTATCTGCTCGCTATCGGAATCGCTTTTATCTTGACCTATATCGGAAGCTTAATAGCCTCCAGGATTGGATTCTTCACCATATTTGTCGCTCCTATTGCTGGCATGATTATTGCGGAAGCCATCCGCTTTGCTATCCGGCGTCGACGTTCTAAACGCCTGTTTCAGGCCACTGCTGTCGCCACTGCAATCGGCGGATTACTGCCTGTTCTCTCGGTGTTAGCATTTACCGGCCTCTCGGGTGGTTTTGGGAGTATTTTCTATTTCATATGGCCGATTGTATATACAGTCTTAGTAACATCCACTGTATATTATCGATTAGCAGGTATCCGTCTTTAATTCTTTTTTATACATTTGGGTTTATGCTTACTGAACTACGTATCGAAAATTTCGCCATCATTGATCAACTTGAACTGATTTTCCATCCAGGTCTGATTACATTTACCGGGGAAACCGGGGCTGGGAAATCAATCATCATTGATGCTGTTGAGCTCTTGCTCGGGGGGCGTGCAGATATCTCCATGATTCGCAGTGGAGCGGAAAGAGCAATGGTTGATGCCACTTTCCGCATACCCGATACGAACAGAGTACCAATTCAAAAGATCCTCGAACGTGAGGATTTATTCGAAGACCCTGAATTCATCACAATCGGCAGGGAGGTTCGAATTGGTGGACGTAGCGTTGCCCGATTGAATGGTCGCAATGTCAATGCAAGTTTATTAAAGGAAATCGGTGAGCAACTTGTAGATTTGCATGGACAATCAGAACACTTATCCCTGCTTAGAATTAAAGAGCATCTAAATCTCCTCGATCGTTATTCAGGAGACCACGTTATCTTAGAAAGATACTCCATTGATTATCACGAGCTGGTGACAATAAAACGCGAATTAGCAAATCTACGTTTTGCAGAAAGCGAAGTAGCCCGGCAACTGGACATATTAAATTATCAAATCAATGAAATTGATGCTGCAAACTTACAAATCGGTGAGGATGAGGACCAAGTAGCTGAACGAAATCGCCTGGCAAACGCCGAAAACCTCACCTCATCTGCCCAACGAGCATTGATAAAACTCGAGGATGGCACTCCGGAGTCTCCCTCGGTAATTGATATACTTGGAGACGTCATCGATGATTTGAAAGAGATATCCCGACTTGATAAGTCTCAAATCAGTATTGTAGAAAACTTTGAAAACTCATTTTCGATGTTAACAGATTTATCACGAGAACTTCGAATTTATTTTGAAGAAATCGAATTTAACCCAAAACGATTAAACCAGGTTGAGGAGCGCTTGGATTTGATTTCTAATTTGAAACGAAAGTACGGTGGCACAATACCGGAGATTCTCGAATACCTTCAAAAAGCGAGGAAAGAAAAAGATACCATAACTCACGCCGGTGAACGCATTGCTGAATTGGAAATCCTTGAAAGCAGCATGCTGACAAAACTCGCCGAAAGTGGTGAAGCACTTTCAGATCTTAGGCATCAATCAGCTGAGGATATGGAAAAAGCAATCGAAGCTGAATTAGATGAGTTAAATATGGCTGGAGCCCAATTTAAAGTCGGTTTCAAAGTGAGATTGCTCCCTGACGGAGTATTACTGAAAGATGGGAGAATGGTGGCTTTCGATGCAAATGGATTTGAACAAATTGAGTTCCTGATAGCACCCAATCCTGGTGAAGGGTTAAAACCTTTGGTGAAAATTGCCTCCGGTGGCGAAACATCTCGTTTGATGTTGGCACTAAAAAATGTACTTGCGAGGGCAGATGGAATCCCAACGCTTATATTCGATGAGATCGATCAGGGTATTGGAGGGCGTGTAGGTACGATTGTCGGCAATAAACTATGGCATCTTGCACGGCATCATCAAGTATTATGTGTAACCCACCTGCCTCAATTGGCGGCTTTTGGAGAACAGCACCTCCAAGTGACTAAAAACATCCAAAATGGACGAACAGTGACACAGGTTGCAGATCTAAGAGAAGATGCGCGCTTACCAGAATTAGCTCAAATGTTGGGGGAAACTACCGAAGGGACTATGCTTTCGGCTCGCGATATGTTGCAAACCGCTTCTGAATTAACAAATCCCGCGCATGACAGATTTACGGATTAATTTACTCGGTCCCCCCGAAATTCTCTGGGAAAATCAACTTCTCAATATTAATAGAAGGACTCCGCGTACTCTACTTTATTTCCTCGCCTCACAAAACAATCTAATTGCTAGGAGAAAACTCCTTTCTATCTTCTGGCAGGATTCAACAACTCCTATAGCCCGGCGACGCCTCCGTGAGGCATTGAGCCGCATCAGATCCGCAATCCCAATCCCAGATTTTATAACCATCCATAATGATTTCGTCGGATTAGAAACATCCAATTTATCCGTTGACCTTAAAATTTTTGTAGAATTACATGATTTAATTGGAAACTCACCCTGGACTGTATCGTCCGATCAAATTCTCCCAGATAATATTTTTCAATCCATGGTGAGGGCGGTTAATTTATGGCGAGGAACGCAATTTCTAGAAGGAATTGAACTCCCAAATTCGCACTTATTAGACGATTGGTGGTACCAAACCAACTTACATTTGACTCAGCTGCGCACAAGAATGCTGGCCAGAATTGGCGATCATTATTTAGCTGCTGGACAAATTGAAGATGCGTTCACCTATTCAAAACTGGCTGTCGAAAGTGATAATCTCAATGAAGATCTACATTACCGAGTATTAAGAATATTGGTGGAAACGAAACGCTTTCAGGAAGCACGCCAGTACTATTTATCTGTGACAAAATTATTGAATGATGAGTTGGATGCACAACCTTCACAGCAGCTGGTATCCATTTATCGCCAAATAAATAGAAAAACACACGCCTCATCACCATCCAGTCGACCAGATTGGCGTCTGTTAGCCAGCATCCACACCCCCTTTGTTGGTCGCAAAAAAGAATTCAACCAAATAGAAGCAGCAATGGAAAATGGGGGTGGGATTATCATCACCGGAGAATCCGGTTTGGGAAAAACTCGCCTTGTCCAGGAATATTGTGAATTATTTGCCACTGAGAGAAGAATTCTTGGCACCCATTGTCGTCCTGCAGAGATCAACCTACCCTTTCAGCCATTCATAGAATTACTTCGCAACAATATTGCCATAACTGAATGGAAAAGCTTTTCAAACACCTGGGCAGAATTATTAGCATTACTTCTCCCAGAAATTCTACCGGATTTTCAATCACATGATATTCCTTTGGTATCAAGTAATCCTGATCAAAATCGCTCCACTCTCTTTGAAGCGATTCGGCAGGTATTTTTACTGGTTGCTCAGAGGAACGATTTGATTCTGTTTATCGATGATCTTCATTGGGCAGACGAAGCATCAATTTCAACCATTGCGTACCTGATCGAACGAGCTCCTTTCAATAAAAATGCACTTCTAATTCTTGCTGCCCGTTCGGATTACAGCAATCAAAGCATAGAAAAAATTCTCTATACGAACCGTTCGGCATCAAATCTAGACTTAATAAGGATAGAGCGCCTAAATCACAAGGAAATTTCCGGACTGGGTAGATATGTTATGGGGTACCCATTGGAACAGGAATTGGTTTACCAACTAGATTATGAAACTGGTGGAAATCCTTTTATTATTCTCGAAACATTACACTCATTACAAGACCAAGAATCTCTTTCAGTACATTCAAGCCCCTCACACCTACCATTACCAAAGAGTGTTTACACATTGATCCAGAATCGAATTCGGCAATTAAGCCCGGCAGCCCGTGGCATAAGTGAATATGCTGCTGTAATCGGCAAAGAATTTGACCCTGTGTTGATAAGCTTGGCCAACCAACAAAACTTATCCTTCATCGCACGAGCGATTGAAGAGTTAAAACAACGCCATCTGGTTGAAGCGATTCATCGGCCTGGTCAAGAAACAACCTGGCAATTCACTCACGATAAAATCCGGGAAACGATAATATTAGATACGAATCGAATCCGATTACGATATTTACATGAACGCATAGCTCAAGCAATTGAGTCCCAAATGGTTTCTCAATCCGGTAATCAAGCTGCTGTCTTGGCGCGCCATTATGAATATGCTGGAAAATTAACCACCGCCTTTATGTATTGGACAAAGGCTGCTCAATGGGCGCGACTATTATATTCCTCAAGCGAAGCCCTTCAAATATTATCTCGTGCTGAGAGTTTAATCCTCAAGACGAACGAGATCATCGATGATGAATCGATCCATGATTTTTATAGTGAGTGGACAGAATTAGCCTATGAAATGCTGGACGCACAATTGATTCGAGATCACAACAACAGATTATTAGAATTAGGGCAATCCAAGCAAAGTAAGCTCCTAATTGGTACTGCACTGAATGGTCTTAGTGATGCTTGCATGGTAGAGAACCAGTTTGAAGAAGGATTGGCTTCTACCAACCAGGCGATATTCTATCTTAAACAAACAAAAAACGCCTATGAAATAATGAACAACCATACCAATCGTGGTGTATTCCTCTACATGCTTGGACGGCTGGATGAAGCTATCCAATCATTTGAGATTGCACTTAGCCTCGGAAATTCGGATAATAATCCAGCAGTACAACGCGGAATGGCGAATGCGCATTACCAGCTTGCCCTCTGCCAAACATTAGCTGGATGGCCTGAATCAGGATTAATGAATGCAAAAATCTCTTTAGAACTAGCCAATAAAATTGGTCATCACCATATTGCGGTTACTGCTTATTTAGCATCATCACTAGCGCAGTATTTTTTGGTTGATTATCAGAAAGCACGCGAGGACAATCAAAAAGGAATTGAAATTGCCGAAAGATTGCAGGCGAACCGTATGCTTGGGTATCTATATGCGTGTAAAGCCTTTTTGGATAATGCTTCAGGTGATCTAGGATCTGCTTATGAATTATCCCAACGGATACTCGAACTGGGACTGGAGCATAATCACCAGGATATCCAATCTCTGGCACACCGCATTCGAGGAGATATTTACCTTTTATTGAATTCTTATGAGAAAGCTCGAGAAGAATTTCAACTCGGTTCCAATAATTGTTCCCGCGATTTTTGGGGATTGGATAACCTCGTCCGTTTTGGGTATACACAGATCGCAACTGGTCAATCTGAAGTTGGAATGGTGAATCTCCTTAGGGGAATCGATCTTGCCCAATCTGGGGGATTTGGTATGGTCGAGATCCGGGGAATGCAATTTCTCAGCTACGCACACATCTCCAAAGGGGAGTGGAAACTTACACGGCAGGTAACCGAGCAACTCGCACACCAGGCTCGGATTCATTCTCTACCAATGGTAGGAATGTTAGCAAAATTTATTGGTGGAATTGCAGATTTTAACCAATCGAAACCTGAGGAAAATATTGAACAACTACAATATTCATTAAATTTTCTAGGTCATGAAGATCAACCTTATATAGCATTAAGGATATTAATGCACCTTATTAGATTGAAAAAGAATTCGGGGTTCGATAATGGTCAAGAGATTTTACGGTTCAATGACATCCTTAACCGGTGTGAGAGGCTTGCTTATCCAGCAAAGGTACAAGAAACTTTTCAGAGCTATAAGAAAAAAATGAGGCTATTGATCTCTGGCTAAGACCTTGTCAACGTTTTGGCAACGCCTGCATGGTATAGTATTTGTTGTAGATTGACCACTTCCCTGCAGGGTGCCGGGGTATATCATTAGGGGATCCTGCAAAAAGCCGACAGCGGTTGCGGGGATAAGCCGCTGTCGGCTTATTTTCATAGGGTCCCCTAATACAATGAGCGCCTAAATCACACATATTTCGTGTAAAATTCCACCATGTCTGCTGTGTCACAAATCATAAAATCACGGCAACGTCGCAATCATAGACGAGGCAAATTGGTTTCGAGGCGATTAGGTCAAATAGCCATTCTGTTCCTAATGATTCTCAGCTTATTCGTCTCAATTTTGGTTATCGCAGGTTCCTTTCTATATGCAAATCTATTGGAAGATATCCCATCTCTTGAATCACTCCCCCTGATTTTCGAGTCGTCTGGTAAACAACTGCATAATCCAACAAAATTATACGATCGAAGTGGGCAGCATTTAATCGCTGTTCTAGAGAATCCAAATGCAAGAGGACAAACATACCTTTCGCTGGATGAGGGTAAACAAAATAATATTCCAGAAACGCTCATCTTGGCGACCATCGCCTCCACAGATCCAGGTTATTGGAATAATCCCGGAGTAAATTGGGATAATCTCCGGAATAATAACCAACCGACCATAGCACAGAGACTGAATCGCCTATATCTATTAGAACAGGAGTCCCCATCCTATCGCCAAACATTCAAAGAGTTGATCTTAGCAGCACAAGTTATATCGTTATATGGTCACGAACAAATCCTGGAATGGTATTTGAATGCTGAATATTATGGCAACCTTGCGTATGGTGCTGATGCTGCGGCAAGGATTTATTTCGGTAAACCTGCTGCTGAACTGAATCTTGCAGAAGCTGCAACTCTTGCAGCAGCTGCGAAATCCCCAGATCTAAATCCAATTGATGCTCCTGTTGCTTCCCAAGAAGCGAAAGACCGCATTCTCCAGGAAATGTTCAATCAAGGAGTAATTTCTGCTGAACAACTTGATAAATCTCTCAAACAGGATTTAAGTATAAAATCTGCCCGTGATTTTCCGATTAATCTCGAACCGGCATTCACCAATTTGGTGATTGAACAAGCATCTGAATATATTCCTATAGAGCGTATTTTTCGTGGTGGTTTGAAAATAATAACTTCCATGGATTACGATCTTCAAACTCAAACTGAATGTACAGTGGCGATCCAAATTTCCAGAATCGCAGGAGAACTACCCGAGGATCAGGCAAAATCAGTTTTTGAAGAATGCGAGATGGCTCGCTTGCTGCCCTCAATATACGAGGAGAGTGCAATTCAAGATTTCCCAATA
The DNA here is from genome assembly GCA_022865865.1 of Anaerolineales bacterium. Next base: position 3,404 of record JALHTN010000287.1, on the reverse strand, counting down.
GCCGCAAATGCGCTTGTAATGGATCCACATGAGGGTCAAATTCTGGCAATGGTTGGCAAACGTGTTGGAAGCCAGGACCCGGATCAATTTACTGGTCATCCACCCGGATCTATTCTCTCTCCCTTCATTTATTTGACTTCCTTTACCCGCGGCACAAGTCCGGCGACATTACTATGGGATATTCCAGCCAATATCCCATCCGGTTTCACAGATATTCAGAATATGATTGATCAGTATAATGGCCCGGTTAGTTTACGAACCGCACTCGCAAATGATTATTTAGTTCCCGCCTTACAAATACTTACTCAAATGGATCCAGATCAAGTATGGCATACTGCCGAACGTTTGGGTCTAACCCAGCTCCAGATACCTTCAGGGGATGGAACATACCGTGTACTTTTTCAGGATGGAGAAGCCGATCTGGTTGAGTTAAGCCAGGCATATGGAGTTCTTGCCGCTCAGGGTATATTAGCTGGGTTCCCGCAGAACAATAATTCTTACGAAGACCCGAATTCACCCATCAGCCCACAGGTTGTATTAAAAGTTTTTGATGATGCGGGCAATGAACGGCTGGACTGTACCGAACAAATTTCTGAATGCCGTACAATAAAACGTCCAGTCATAACCCAAGAATTAGCTTATCTCATCACAGATGTCCTCAGCGATGAGACGGCGCGCTGGCCAAGTTTAGGTCACCCGAATTCCCTGGAAATTGGCCGCCCTGCGGCTGCTAAGATAGGCAGCACGAACAGCAAAGAAGACCTTTGGACGATTGGTTACACGCCAGATTTGCTTGCCGGGGTGTGGATTGGATCCGAGAATTCCTTCCTGGAAACTGATCTCTCACCTGAATGGTCTGCAGGATTATGGCATGCCATTATTCAATATGCGACCAGAGATTTCCCGAACAAAGATTTTTCTGTTCCACCATCGTTGAATGAAATTCAAGTATGTAATCCATCTGGATTGTTACCCACAGATGACTGCCCGCATGTCGTAAATGAGATATTCATCAGTGGAAACGAACCCACACAAACTGATAATTTGTATAAAGCTTTCCTCATTAATCAGGAATCAGGACGCTTGGCAACAATCTTTACTTCTCCAGCGTTAATTGAGGAAGAAGTGTTCATAGTTATCCCTCCAGAGGCTGAGGAATGGGCAATAAATGCCGGCATCCCTCAAATTCCAAAAGCTTATGATGTGCTTGATATTGAGCTAAATCAAACCGGGGATGCGCGTATTTCATCTCCATCGATGTTCAGTACGATTTATGGTTCTGTACCCATTATAGGGCGCGCTGCAGGTGATGGTTTTGAATCCTATAGATTACAAATTGGATCTGGCCTTAATCCCGATACTTGGTTCCAAATCGCTGAGCAAATGGACGACCCCGTTCAGAATGGGCAGCTCGCAATGTGGGATACATCAAATTTGAGCGGTTTGTATGTTTTGCAGCTGCTTGTCTCTTATGAAGATGAACGAGTAGAATCATCCATAATCCAGGTAACAATTGATAACCAGAAACCTGAAGTGAATATTCGCTTTCCTGAGCATGAGCAAATATTTAATCTTAATGATTACGAAACGATTACGTTGCAGGCTGAAGCGAGCGACAACTTGGAGATAGAAAAAGTTGAATTCTTTATTGATGGAGATTTAGCGGCAAGCCTTAACTCACCTCCCTATGCCATTCCGTGGAAATTAAAAGTCGGAGAACATATCATCCGAGTTCATGCTTACGATCACGCAGGCAACAAGAGTGATGCTCGAGTGCAGATAATTGTTGAGCGATAAAAAAATCTCCAGGTGATATTTTTCCCTGGAGATTTTGATTCATGGTATTTTCTTTGAAATTAAGGGAGCGATCCTACGACATCAAAAGTAGCCAAAATCTGATCAAGTGCATCAAAATCTGCATCCTTACCGATTTGCATTTCAACCAGGATCAGGAATGCCTGTGGATCTTCCTTCGGCACAGCTGTTAACACGAAGTAAACATTTCCTGACTCACCACAATTTTCAAATAGATCGTATTTGCCTCGATACAGGTTATCTTCATAGTCATAGCGGTCATCATACTTACAATCGTCAATCAGGTCATCCCTGCGAACATCGAGTAAGTTGACATAACCGCCCAATTTTGCCAGGTCATCCGATGCCCCAAAGAACACACCTGATTCTGACCAAGTATTGATATAAGCATCTAAGTCCGCAGCTGCTGATATTGCTGTTCCGATTGTATCCCCTCCATCCTCCCAATAACCTCCGTATATATCAGCCCACTCAACTGGAATTTCCATTTGAAGGGCGCCGTAGTCATCCATAACACTCATATAGCCTGAATATGACCCAGTATCCTCCACGACCACACCGCTGATATCATCCGCAATCGTATCAGTCAAGGTGAGAGCTGTTTCTAAATCACGACCATTAATCTGACCAGCAAGAACCTCCCCAGTGCCATAGCGGAGAACTTCGATATCCAGAGTGTCATCAGCATCGTGACTGCGGAGGACATCGCAGTAATCTGACATCGTCCCATCCGAAGAAAGGATTAAATTCTCTAGCATGGTGACAATATCACCACCCTCAATGCCAGTCTTATCAGCAGGAGAACCTGATTCAACAGAATAAACCCAGATTCCAGAAAAATCATCACCGACAAATGCTTCACCATTTATTCCCAGCGACTCAACATTCAGTCCATCTTCCAGGTCGTCAACAACCTCGACCGCCAGGTCTCGACCAATGGCAAAATATTGATCTGTTTCTCTTACTCTGTAATTAATTCCCACAACCTTACCGTCAGCATCCAGCAGCGGTCCTCCCGAATTACCGGGATTTATAGTTGCATCATGCTCAATAACATAATCTACAGAAGCCCAATATGTTTCACCTCCGGTCTCTTCCTTAGATACGATCCCGCGAGTTAAAGTAAATTGAGGTTCTCCCAGCGGATATCCCGCTGAATAGACTTCCAAACCAACATTAATAGGACCTTCGTGCCAATCAAGATATTGGTAGCCATCCCCTTCAAGATCAATTAATGCCAGGTCTGAGCATTCGGATACGGCAACCACCTTTGCATTATAGGATTTGGTGGTATCACCTCCTATCCAGACTTTTAATAATGCTGCACCCGTTACTACATGATTATTTGTCAATGCTAAACCAGAAGGATCGATTATGAACCCGGAACCGTAACCCGCATCATTATAAGAAACTGAAAAATCTGGATTGACAAATGTTCCTTCCGCCTGGATCTGGATCACAGCATTTTTGACTTCATCCAGGCTTGTCACAGCCCCTGATGAGGTCTCCTCTGTGCTGACAACCTCCACCTCGGGTTCTGGCTCAACTTTTTCTGTTTCCTGGGGCTCTGGCGCTTGCGTATCAGCAGG
>JALHTN010000286.1 GCA_022865865.1 Anaerolineales bacterium | reverse complement strand
TTTGGCTGCAATACCGGCTCGAGGAAGCGCAGAGAGTACACCGTCATGGGCGACCAGGTTAACCTGACCGCCCGGCTGATGGGCATCGCCCAGGAAGGCGAGGTGCTGATCGGGCAGAGTACTGCCAGGCAGGTGGAAGGTGTCTTCACCCTGAGCGAAAAAGAGGCTGTGAAGGTGAAGGGTAAAACTGATCCGGTGCGAAATTTCTCCGTAAGCGGGATCAAGGAGCAAACCCATTGGAAAACCAGGCTTGCTACCAGCGCGATCATCGGGCGGGATCAGGAACTCGAAAAGGGTCGCCAGGCTGTTCAAGAAGCCATAACTGGCCAGGCGCGTGTGCTCGTGATCAGCGGTGTTTCCGGTCTCGGTAAAACTCGGCTGGCAGAAGAGCTTGCCTGGTACGGCGACTCTCAACGTATGGATTTGCTGATTGGCACCTGTCTATCCTACGGCAAAACCATGACTTACCATCCCTGGGCAGAAGTCCTGCGCGAGCTGTTCGGGATTTCGATGATGGAAGCAGATCAAATTACCTCTGCACGAATTGCAGCCCTCGAACGCGGCATGGATGCAATCGGCGAAGGTGACTGGTCTCCGGTGCTCGCTACCGTTTTAGGGTTGGAGATACCCGATAACGACCTGACCCGCGATCTGGATCCCAAACTGCGCCGCCAGCGCGTCCTGGACCTGACCGTCAAGCTGCTCAAAGCCAAATCCCAAGCCAAACCGCTGATGCTGGTGATCGAAGATGCCCACTGGGCTGACCCGGCCTCCATGGATTTGATCGATTACGTGGCTCGCAATATTTCAGGCCAACCGATCCTGTTCATGCTGCCCCACCGCCCGGACATCGGTTTACCCGTGTGGACCGCCTATCCGCATGCAGTTGACATGCAGCTGGCCGACCTGCCGGAGGAGGCCTGTAAAGAGCTGATCCACGAGATGCTGGGCGGTCTGCAGCTGCCGCCAGACATGTACGAGATCATTCTTTCCCGGGGCTGTGGTAACCCCTTCTTTATCGGTGAGGTGGTGCGCGCCCTGATCGATGCTGGTGCCCTGGAGCGAGATGCAGACGGCAATTTCCAGGTCATCCAGGATATGTCCCAGGTAGAGCTGCCGGATACGATCCACGGTGTGATCATCAGCCGCATCGACCGTCTGCTGGCTGCGGACCGCCATATCCTGCAGGTCGCCTCAGTGGTCGGCAGGGTTTTTGCTTACCGCACCCTGGAGGGGATCTACCCATATGACGATTTAGAATCTGCCATGCGCCAGCGCTTGAACTATTTGAATGAACTGGGACTGACTGAAATCCAGGTCATCGAAACCGAGCTCTACCGCTTCCTGCACCTCACCACGCGCGAAGTGGTTTATGAGGGCCTGCCCTACGAGCACCGCCGTTCGCTCCACCGGGAGATCGGAGGCTATATTGAAGAAGCCTTCAGGGAAAATTTAAGCGAGCAAACCAGCTTGCTGGCTTACCATTACTACGAAGGGCAGGCTTGGGAAAAGGCGCTGGAATACAACCTGACCGCGGCCCAGCACGCCCAGCGGGAATTTGCCAACGATACCGCCATCCTGTCCGGCGAACGCGCCCTGGAAGCCGCGCAGAACCTGGGTGAGGAAGTGGACACCAGCCAGGACCGCCTGGTAGCACACGAGACCGTGGGCGAGGTGATGAGTTTGACCGGCCAGTACGAGGGCGCTTTTGAACAATATGAGCACGCCACCGCCATCGTCGATCAATCCCCGGACTCGCTCGCAAAGCAGCGCCACCTGGCTGAATTGAGCCGCAAAATCGCAGAAGTTTACGAGCGGCAGAGTGAGTACGAGACCGCACTGGAATGGCTGGAGAAAGGCTTGGGCTACCTCGACCAGGACCAGGTGCTGATCGAGATCGCCGATATTTATCTTCTCGGAGCAGGTGTCTACCACCGGCAGGCTAAAAATGAACAGGCCAGCCAGTGGTGCCAGAAGAGCCGGGACATCGCCAGGCAGATCGACACCCACCAGGGTAAAAGGTCACTGGCTCAGGCATATTACCTGGAAGGAGCCGTGCTGCACCGCATCGGGGATTTGACCCGCTCGGTGGAGCTGTGCAAGCAGAGCCTGCAAATTTACCAGGAAATCGGTGATGTGGTGGGGGAAGCACGCGCTTTCAACAACCTGTCCAATGCCTACGCCGATCTGGGGCAATGGCAAGAAGCCCTGGATGCCCTGCAGGAGAGCCTGGAGATCAACCAGCGCATCGGCAACGTCTTCGAACAGGGCAACGTGGCTAACAACCTGGCCTACATCCACCTGGAGCGCGGCGAATGGGACCAGGCCCAGTACTTATTCATCGAGAGCAACCAGATCTGGAAGCGCATCGGGGCCGCCTTCCCGGATGCGGTCACGCTCAGCAACCTGGCCCAGGTGTACATCTACCAGCAGAACTGGGAGCAGGTCAAAAAAACGCTAAGCGAGAGCCAGGCCCTATTTGAAGCGATTGGTTCGGACGATTTCCTGGCCGAATTGGAACGCCGCTGGGGTGAGTACTACCTGGGCACCGGTGACATCGAACAGGCACTGAGCCGCACAAAGCATGCGGTTGAAGTGGCCGAGGAGCAGGAAGCGCGCCTGGATTGGGGTTTATCCCTGCGGGTATTGGGGGAGATTTACCTACAGCAGGGAAATTATGAACAAGCCCAGGAAAAACTACAGGAAGCATTATCGATGCTGGAAGAGCTGGGCAGCGATTACGAAGCTGCCAAGACGGTGCTGGTAATGGCGCGGCTGGCGCTGGCTGAGGGTGGGGATTTCGATCGAGCCCAGCTGGAGCAGGCTTACCTGACCTTTCAAGCACTGGGCGCCAAAGCCGAGATTGAGCAGGCAGAAAGCCTGTTGAATCAAATCCCCTTGGAATGAAAACAGGGCTGGTTGAAATTGCCAGCCCTGTTTTTATTGATTTAACTTTTACAAATACTATTTCTTACGCAGGAATAAACCATCCATATCCTGATCTACCATCACGCCGTTGATATCCGTGTGGAAGTCATATCGCACTTCACCGGGTTGGTTCTGCCCTACCACGCTGCTGGTCTCATACTTCACTGACATAATCAGCACCTGACCAGGAGCAGCACCTGTGATATGTACACTGACCTGCCCAGTGCCAAAAGTGATGGTATAACCAGCAGATGGTGATGAGCAGTCACCATTGAACAAACGCACCTGCTGTTCATTTTGAAGCAGGAAGTTTACAAACTCGGCATTATTCTGCTGGTGTAAATCCACCGTGAAATCCGCTGCCGGAGCGATGAACTTGGTGTAGTAGAAGAACACACCCGGGGCAGCATTGTTAATCGTCTTGCCCTTTGTGCCGTACAGCACTTGGTTGAGGGCAATCGCCGTGCCATCCCGGAACATTTCACAGGTCGTGCCTGTTTCAAGAGTACGTCCCGGGAAAAGATCGTTGACCCATGCTTCTGCGATCACAGCATCCAGGGCAGCAGTCGATAACGTACGCTGCTCAAACCGGTCAAAATCACCGAAGTAACCCTGCGGAGCCACGGTCTCTTGCACCGTCCAGGTACCCAACCCCTGGTTGACCAATTTGAAGACACCATTGGTTGGATCCGCGTCTGGCGCCTGGTTATCTAAAACTGTTACACAGACTGGTTCCGGTAAGGACGTAACTCCATCACTCTCAGTGATCCGGCAGGCCTCAAAGGTTGCCCCGCCTAATGCGGATCCACCCTGATCGACTTTAAACCAGGTCAGGCTGCCCGCCACGTAGCTCTTGGTGCCCGTGGCCGATGCACTG
>JALHTN010000285.1 GCA_022865865.1 Anaerolineales bacterium | reverse complement strand
GGGTTTTGCTACCTAAACGTGGTTATTTTTACCGCAGAGTTCGCTGAGTTCACAGAGAAAGGGTTAAATAATCTCTGCGGACTTGGTGTGCTCTGCGGTAATTATCCTTGCCAGTACTGAAGCGGGAAAATGCCAATATTTGGGTATATAATTTCAAATAGAGAGAATCCATTAAGAAATTTACGAATTAAATAGTTCACCTGATGTGGAGGGAAGTCATGAACGGATCAGAAATGAACCCAAAGGGAGAGGTTAAGGGTGAGAAGATACGTTTTGGTATCTGGACTCCCCAGCTTACCCCGTGGCCCGAAATTGCTGAGCGGTGGCAGCATTTCGAGACGCTCGGGTTTAACAGCGCGTGGGTTGTCGATCACTTTGTCAACCCATACCAATCGAAGGGACCCTGGTTTGATGGTTGGACACTCCTGGCCGCTTTGGCAGCTCGAACTACCACAATTCGGGTGGGCACGCTGGTCACAAACATCATTTACCGCAATCCGGCTTTACTTGCCAGGCAAGCCCTGACAGTTGACCATATTTCACAAGGTCGCCTGGAACTAGGAATTGGAGCCACTTCAGCGCTGGACGTCAGCCACGGGATGACAGGTGTGAAGGTTTGGGACGTTCGCGAACGCGTTGGCCGCTTCCATGAAACCATTGAGATCGTGGATCACATGCTGCGCAGCGAGGTTACGACGTATCCAGGTCATTATTACCAGATCAACGCGGCTGAAATGCACCCGGCTCCAATTCAACAACCACGCCCACCACTCACGATTGCTGCCCATGGACCCAAAACACTCAAAATTGCAGCCACCTACGGCGATTCATGGAGCACTTTAGCGGGTGGTTCATCATCCCGTGAAGCAATCGAAATCACACAACAGCGAAACGAGATGTTGAACGAATTTGCCAGCCAAGTGGGACGTGAACCGAATACAATAACTCGCTCTCTTGCCGTCGGCTGGACACCTGATACGCCATTTGATTCACTTGACTCCTTTTACGAATTTGTTGGCCGCTACCGGGAGGTTGGGATCAACGAGTTCGTATTCGGCTATTGGACGCGTGATGAGCACATTCCCGAATTCGACCAACTGCCGCACATTACCGATGATGGTATGCTCGAGCGCATTGCTGGCGAGGTGATCCCGGCTCTCAGGAAGGATGTTTGATAAGAATCAAGCGCTCAACAACCAGCGCTTTGGATATGAGAATTTCAGGAATGCAACCTAACAGCCAAAAATTTGGTGCAAAGATGACAAACAACAGCGTAGAACAAAAGCCTTCAGAAACAGCCTTATTTGCCGCACTGCGTAGAACCATTGCCAACAAAGATTATAAAAACGAAAAATTTGGCCCGGACGATTTAGCTGAATATTTTTTACCTGCTCATTTTAGATTTCTGCTTAAGTATAATAAAATCAGAGCCAACACCAAAAATAGGCTAAATGGTGTTTTGCCAGGATTGAATGAATATATGATTGCAAGAACAGCCTATTTTGACCGGCTGTTCTTGGATGCGCTAAAGGACAAAACCCCTCAAATTGTGCTGCTTGGTGCCGGATACGATTCAAGAGCGTATCGTTTTGTGAAATAGAACCACGGGACGAGAATTTTCGAATTAGATATTTCCCCAACCCAAGATAGAAAAATTAACTGCCTGAATAAAGCGCGCATCGATATTCCAAAAGTGGTCACATTCGTGCCGATAAATTTCAATCTTGAATCATTAAAAGATGTGCTGGAAAAAGCAGGCTATGATAACCAGCAAAAAACACTGTTTATCTGGGAAGGGGTTAGTTATTATCTCGAAGTTGAATCAGTTGATAAGACCCTGGAATTCGCCTGTCAGGCTGCACATCCTGAAAGTACGCTGGCATTTGACTACACGATCTCAATTTCAGAAGAAAATATCAATGATTATTATGGCGTAAAGGAATTTACTCAAACGATGAAGGAGCAGCATGCAAGTGAGGAGCTCATGTTTTCTATTGATCAAGGCGAAATAGAACCATTTTTAGAGCAAAGAGGGCTGCAAATGATTGATCACCTGGACAATGAAGAGATCGAGAGGACATTTTTATTAAAAGAAGATGGATCACTGATCGGCCAAATAATCGGACATTTTCGTTTTGTGCTGGCTTCTCCTAAACAACAAGATAAATGACTGACCTGCAGGAACGCTATTTACAATCCATCCAGGAAGATTACCCTGACCTGTCAATTCATGACGTCTCGTTCAACTGTCACGAGGGTTAATACAATGATTTGCTGATCATCAATGACCAGCTCATCTTTCGTTTTCCGAAGTTCGAGGGTGGTTTGATAACCCTGCGGCGGGAAGTAGACCTGCTTGAACTGCTCCAAGGCACGCTTCCCCTTGCGATCCCCCGCCCGGTTTACCTTTCCAGGAATACAATAACCGTCGGCAAAGTCTACATGGGCTACCACAAAATACAAGGTGAGCCATTGTGGCACTCGCGCTTTCAATCGATTAAGGATCAGCAGGCCTTGGCAAAAATGGCCTCCCAGTTGGCTGCCTTCCTGCGGGAACTGCATGCCGTACCTGTCGATCAGCTCGAACTTGATTTACCGATTAATGACCTGCCTCAAGAATGGGCAAAAATGTATGCTGAAATTCGGTTGTATTCAAAATGGATGACGAGTCAAAAATGATCGCGGATTTAATCGAGACGGAGCGAAAATGGGCAGCTGCTCATCTCGACCTGGACCTTGAGGTGCTGGAAGCTATTCTTGGGGACCAATACCGCCAGATTCAATCAGATGGTTCTGTGATCGGTAAAGAAGAACTGCTCGCTTCGTACAGATCTGGTAACCGCAGGTGGGAAACAGCAAAAAGTGACCAGTATGAAATTAGGCTATTCGGGGATATTGCGCTCTTGATTGGTCGCTGGAGAGGTGTAGGAGAAAATAACGGGATAAGGTTTGACTATACAGTCAGGTTTTTAGCCGTTTACTGGTTTGAAGATGGTGAATGGAATCTGATCTCAGATGTCTCGATTCCGCTTGAGGATTAAACCCTGATGTCAAATTGTGCCAAGCACTGATCAATTCGGCACCGAATCTCCCATCAATCTTTTTCGTAAGTTGAATCTGCCCTTTTTTGTCAGCACGACAGCATTACCAAGCAAAATCAGCACTACTCCCATAAGTTGGGGCAGCCCCCACACCAGATCTTCGAAAATAGTTGATAATACAAGGGCAATGACGGGGAACAGCACTGTGACATACGCTGCCCGGTCGAGCCCGATTCGTCCTAACAGTGTCAGGTAGCTGCCAAAAGCGATCACTGACCCGAATATCGCCAGGTAAAACAATGACAATATATAACTCGGAGAGGTATCAAATTCCAACTGCGCACCCCGGATTACTGCCAATACCAGCATAAACAGGGCACCATAGAGCATACCGTACGCATTGGTTTGGACGACTGGCAATTCATGCTTCTGGTTGCGAGCTGAAACGACATTTCCCAATGAGGCAGAAACCGTAGCGATTAAAGCCAAAATCATGCCTACTATTTTCTGGCTGGATATGCTCAGGACTGAGAGTTCAGGCCAAAATACCAGGGCTAATCCCGCTAAACCGAGTACTGCGCCAACCATCACTTGCTTGCGAATCGGATTTCCAAGGAAAATGGTTCCAAACAATACGTTAAAGACGATGATTAAGGAAAATATGATCGCCACCAAACCGCTGGTCAGATAGCCCTCTGCCAGGTAGACCAGGATGTAGTTCAGTGAAAACAACAAGAGTCCCTGTAATGCAAAGAAACCATGAGATTTAATATTGAACCGCAATGGCAGCCGGCGAACCAGGCTGAAGACGATCAAGATCACAGCTGCCAAGCCAAATCGGTATGCAACTGATAGCTCCGGGGAAACTACTCCTAATTGGTATTTGATCGCCAACCAGGTCGAACCCCAAATAAAGACGGTAATCAAATAAAGAGAAGCGTTATGCATATACCTGCCTGATTAATGGGTGTGAGAAAATATTCTTCGCAATTATACTTCGAGGCTTCGATCAATAGGAGAATGATTGACCGCAGCCTCTGCACCGAAGCGTTTTTCAAGCCGGCTGCCCCATCTGCTCATCAACCCTCCCAACCAGGTAAGAAACCTGGTATATGTGGATATCACTCTGGCTGGATGATGTACCGCCGTTGCCAGCAGCCGGTTGCGCTCAGCTTCTGCCAGAAATTCTTCATGACGTAATCGCATTAGATATTCATTAATGATCATCGCTCAACTCCTCCTGCTTGACAGTCATCTTATAACCTACTATAATGAATTTAGTGGTTAGAGTCTATCACACAAATACTAACCCGTCAAGAGAATTACGAAGGTTAGAATTATCCTTAAATTGGAGAAACTCTCATTATGGTGCATAAAGATTGGGATTTAGATTCTGGGAATTTGGTCTTGGATTTCGCCAATACCGCTGAGTTTCACGCTAGCGAGCGACCTGATGAAATGCTGGAGACATACTCGGACCTGGTGTCATGGTCATTAAATGCTGGACTGGTCTCGAAGAGCGCGGCACGGGATTTGCAGGACAAAACTAATCAGAATCCTCAGGAAGCCTCAAAGGCCTTAAGGCAAGCCCTTGCAATACGCGAAACCATCTACAGGTTATTCTCCGCAGTTGCTCATGGAGAAAAAGCAGATGATTCTGATTTTTCCAGGTTTAATCGTTATCTCAATGAAGCATATGCAAAGAGTCAAATATCCCCCTCTGATGATGGATTACCTTGGACCTGGCAGAATAGCGAAACATCTTTGGATAGGATGCTTTGGCCGATCCTGCGTGAAGCCGCGAATCTGATTACCTCACAGGATGTCAAACGAGTTGGAGAATGTGCGGATGATCGTGGATGTGGGTATCTATACTTGGATACCAGCCGCAATCACAGCCGGCGCTGGTGCAGCATGGAGAGCTGTGGAAACCGTGCCAAAGCCCAGCGGCACTACCAGAAAATATCCAAAAAATAATCCTGCGCAAGGCTGGATTTCAAAATTATTCTGTATTAGGTGTTTCCTGAAGAATCCGCGGAATTACGATTTATTGAAAACTAGCCAAATTGATTTTGATCTCCTGCAATTTTCACGGGCGGTCAACAATTAGTTATTGGTCCAACTTCAGAGGAGTTCAGAAAATTTTAATCTCCCGAAATCGAAATCAATGAAGGGAACCCCATTTTCAATGCGGGTTTTACGGTCGCGCATATAATTCGCAACCCAGGGATCGTCCAGGTTGTCCACATCGAAACTGCGGTGAATGACTGCATAAAGGTCAATCTCCCGCAGCTTCAAGAAAGATGGGATTTGAACCAACCATTCCTCCTTCATCTGGTTTTCCAACCGATACCCTCGCAGAAAACGAGTCATAAATTCCTTCGTAAATGCGGCTTGATCCTCTTGACCTAAAGCAATATAGAACAACACGATAGCAATGTCATTCATAAACCAGCTGTAAGTGCAGTCATCGAAATCAAAGAGCGTGATCGCTCCCATTTCATCCACAAAAAGATTGCCTAGATGAGCATCCTGGTGGATAAGGCCGTACGATTCCCGCGATTTGGGAAGTGCGTCGAGATTTCTTTTGAGATCGGTATATTTATCAATAATCACAGATTCTGATTCTTGAGACAAGGCCTGGATTTCAGACATCTCTGGACCATCCCATTCCATTCTTTTCCATGCTGGTTCTGCTGGCAGATATGTTTTCGTCAGGGCATGAATTTTCCCCAATAAGCGGCCATAGTTTTCATAGAATCCAGTGCCCAAATCGTCCTTTCTAGGAGGACTACCGCATGCTTTCTCAAATGCAGTTGCCAGGAAACATTCACCAAACCCATCATCAATCCGAATAACCAAATCTCCAGCCTCTGAAACGATTGCTTGGGAAACACCCGCACCTCCTTGATGCAGGTAATTGATCCAATCAATCTCTCCCCGCATCAGGTTTTCAGATCGCCGTAAACTGTGGCCTATACGCAGTATATAGCTTTTATTATCCCGGTCGAACTCATAAATAAAACTCTCAAACCCATCCAGGATCTGGATCTGGTCAGCGCGGATACCGAATGCCGTCATGGCATGATACAGGATTTGGTCGCTGTATCTTTCTTTTATTTTCTTTTCCAAAACAGGTACCTCCCAGAGGACAATAAATACTGGAGCTTCATCTCGCGGCAGGGATAATGAATTTAACATCACTCGTGTAATTGATCCCTTTGGGAATGATGGCGAGCAAGCTATTTTAACAAAATGATTTCTTTCCAATAGCCTTCAATGAAAACCCCCAGATCAATCTTCAATATTGGTCACTCAGCTCAGGTCCATTGGGTACCAGATTCCATTTCTTTTAACAGGTACAAGGGACCAATAAATAAACCAAGGAAAGAATTTTGGTATATTCCTACTGATGAAAAGGATCAACCAAGCAGCAGAATATTATTTGATCTCCATGATTATACCGCTCGAAACACCGCTTTGCCTTGGATAAAGGTAATCAGGATTTTCGTATTGGCGATCTCGGGTGCTGGAATTTCAAATAAATTCTGATCTAAAACAATGAAATCAGCTTGCTTGCCCACTTCCAGTGAACCTGTTTCATTTTCTAAGAAATTTGCATAGGCTCCATTAATTGTAAAACTGGCGATCATATCCTCAAGATTCACTCTCTCCTCTGCCCACAATATTTCATCGCTTGCAGTCCCAACTAGTGACCGGGTAACCCCGGTCTCAATGCCGATTAATGGATCGAAGGGAATCGTGACCGGGAAGTCGCTCGCCGATGCCATCCTCACCCCGGCTTCCAAAAAACTACGCATTGGATATTCCTGATCAGCGCGTTTTTTTCCAAGATATGGGAGCGCAAGGATCGAGTAATAGTCGTCGATCTTGAACCAGTATGGATTCGGTATTCCGATTACATCGAGATGCTTAAATCTGAGGATATCTTCCAGCATCACCAGCTGCAGGTGAGTGATTAAATGGCGCGCATCTCGCTTTCCATTATTCTTCTGTGCAAACTCAAGCGCATCCAGCGCAATCCTGGCAGCTGCATCACCAATTACATGAATATGGATCTGGATCTTCTCCTTATCCAATGCGGCGCACATTTCATTCAGCTGCTGCGGCTCCCATATCAGTTCGCCATAAGAATCGGGTCGATTAGAATAAGGTTCAAGTAAATAAGCAGTCCCCCCCTCCACAACCCCATCGACGAATAATTTTGCTGTATTTGTTTGAAATTTTGGGTGGCTATTTCTCTCACGTTGGCTGAGCAGCATTTTAATTTGAGTGTCAACTGGTCGGTCAGGTTCAATCAATATCGAACCCCTGAAGTTCATATGCAATAAGCCTTTATTCTCCAGTGCCTGGAACCCAGCAATGTTCTCTTCTTCCAGCATGGCATCATGGCACATCGTCACCCCAGCCTCGAAGGCCATCTCCTGGTAATGCAATAATGTATTCACTCTTTCTTCTTGAGAATATCCCGGGATTACATTATCCACCAATTTCATAGCTGTCTCCCTGAGGGTACCATTGGGTTCACCAGTCTCAGGATCTCGTTCTATCACCCCACCGTCAGGATCGGGAGTATCTTTGGTAATTTGTGCACCTTCAAGAGTGGCGGAGTTCACCCACAGGGAATGACCATCATTGGAAACCAGGGAAACAGGTTTGTGGGCAATGATCGCATCTAAGATTTCTTTTCTTGGACCCTGATTTGGGAAGACAGTGTTATCCCAGCCGCTGCCCCGATAAACTTCCCGGTTTGGGTTATTCACAAAAAATTGCCGGATGCTTCCCTGGTATTTCTCGTTAGAGTCCAACGGGTACAGGTTGATGTTGCCAAACAAGTCGATTGCATGTGAAGGATGGGAGTGTGCATCCACAAAACTGGGTAAAACCATCTTTCCTTCTAAATCTATGACCTCAGCTTCAGGATTGATGTAAGATTCTACATCCTGGTTGGACCCGACAAAGACGATTCTCTCGCCTGAGATGACCATCGCTTCAGCCCACAAATTGACTTTATCCACCGTGTAAATGGCGCCATTCTTCAATACCAGGTCCGCTTTTGAATTGCTCATCATGTTCTCCGTGGATTTGCATCTATGCGCAGTTGAGCTGAGATAAACCAGCGCGGCAGATAACGAACCATTAAATGGTTTTTTGACAATATTGCCAATTATATACCGAATTAATTCGATGCAGCCAGGATTGCGATCAAAATCATTCGATCCAATGCGGAGTAGTTAATTTAATCCAATAAAGGAATTCGTATAAATTTTTATTAGAAAATACGAATTCGGTTATTTTAACTTGATTTTAATACGATTTTCGGTACAATATACATATGCTGGATGAAACTGACCGCGCTATCGTCTCCTATTTGCAGTACGACGGGCGCATGCCCTATACCAAAATCGCAACCGAATTAGGTATCAGCGAAGGGGGAATTCGGCGGCG
>JALHTN010000284.1 GCA_022865865.1 Anaerolineales bacterium | reverse complement strand
GATGGCTTTGTCAGGGAGATGGCGATCGGTCACATATCGGTTGGAGAGTTTCGCGGAGGCAACCAAGGCCTCATCAGAAAAACGGACCTTGTGGTGGGCTTCATAGCGGTCCCGTAAACCTTCAAGCATTTTTATGGTGTCATCGACGTTCGGTTCCTCAACATACACCGGTGCAAAGCGGCGTTCAAGAGCAGCATCTTTTTCTATATGCTTGTGATATTCATCCAAGGTGGTCGCTCCGATAGCGTGCAGCTCTCCCCGTGCTAAGGCTGGTTTGAGCATATTCGAGGCATCCATAGCCCCTTGTGCAGCGCCCGCGCCGACAACCGTGTGCAGCTCATCCACAAACAGGATCACTTCACCTTCAGCTTTCTGAATCTCCTCAATAGCGGCTTTTAAGCGCTCTTCAAACTCTCCCCGGAAGCGAGAACCTGCGATCATGGCCCCCAAATCCAGAGCCACGACTTTTTTACCACTCAAGATCTCTGGAATGTCATTGGTAGCAATCTTCTGGGCAAGACCTTCCACGATCGCCGTCTTACCCACACCAGCCTCACCGATTAGCACCGGGTTATTTTTTGTCCGCCGGGAGAGGATGCGGATCACCCGCATAATCTCTGCATCGCGCCCGATCACGGGGTCAAGTTTTCCTTCTCGAGCCATGGTGGTCAGATCGCGCGAATACTTCTCCAGGGTGCGGTAGCGGGTTTCCGCCTGTGGGTCTGTCACCCGTTGACCACCCCGCAGCTGCTTAACTGATTCGTTAACCCGTTCCCGTGTCACGCCCGCTCCTTCCAGCAAACGAGCTGCAGGCGTACTGCGCTCGCTGAGGATGGCCAGGAAAATATGTTCAGTGGAAATATACTCATCTTTCAAACGATTGGCTTCTTCATTCGCCAGGTCGATAATTCGTTTGACTCGTGGAGTGATAAAGATCTGACCCGCTCCACCACCAAAGATATTAGCCTTTGGGCTGGTGCGTAAAATATAGTCCAATCTTTCCGTTAATGCAGCTGCGTCGACCTTCAACGATTCCAAAATTTGCGTGATCACGCCGTCGGGTTGCTCGATCAACGCCAATAAAATGTGTTCCGTGTCGATCTGATTGTGCCCGTAGCGCTGTATGATCTCAGCTGAGCGCTGAGCAGCTTCCTGGGCACGTTCAGTAAAACGATCGAATCTCATCATAATAGTTTCACCTTCCTCTGACAGGGTATACCCTGTCTTGGGCATTATAACATTGCAGAATTAAGGGAAGGAATATGTGATGTTAGAAATATGTATGAATCTTCACCCACCAAGATATGCTGTTAATATGGAGCAGGTTGTCCACTTATTGGTACTTCTCTGAAACTACGGTCTCGGCGTCCTGCTGGGTGTAGTGCTCGGGGTTGGAGTTACGGTCACAATCACCGTGAACATCTGAGGTACCCACCCAACACGACCATCCTTATCAATTACTTCGATCCAGACTAAGCCATTGACTGTCTGGATGCCGTACAAAACAATCAGCGGATCGCCTTCCCGCATCGTTCCAATGATGGGTCCTTCTGGGTATTGGCGCAGCCTTAATCCGCGCCCTAATGTTTGGTCCACCAGGGCAACCGATGGGGTGGGAGTGTTGGTCGCTGTATTGGTTGCGGTTGGCGTCAACGTGTTTGTTGGTGTTTGAGTCGCCGTGGCGGTTGCCGTACGGGTAGGCGTTGCAGTACGCGTCGCTGTGGGCGAAGGTCCAATTGTTGGCGTAGGAGTGAATGTTGGGGGAATTTTCGGGTCAAGCTGCGAAACGATGACGCTGTTAATCACCAGCTCGACCGGCTGCTGCAGGCGCCCGGCGATATCCTCTTGAAGGGCAATACTATCCTGATAATAAAGCGGTCTTGGTGTGCGCAAGGTCATGTTCATTCTGAGTACATCTCCCTCGCTTTCAATACTCAGTTCCACTAATTCAGCATCCAAAATTCTTTCCACTTCTTCCTGAACGACCTCTTCAATTTGACGGCGCGCTTTGGCTTCTTGAACGAAATTAACACTCACATAAGTCAGCGGTATCATCAGGGTCACAGTTAACAAGGCCGCAAATATCAAGCTGCGCGGCAGGCGGTTGGCAGCTGTGATCGCTTTTGGGCCAAAGCCCAGGGAGGAGAATACCAGAGTCGCCGCAAAGGCGATCGCCACCGTATTGGTGACAAAAAGCAGTCCTGCGCCACCGGCGATATCCATCCGATCCAGGGCCAACCCGACCCCAATCGTACACAGCGGCGGCATGAGCGCGGTCGCGATGGCCACCCCTGGTAGCGCAGCAGACAGGTGTGGTTGAGCCAGGGCATATGCCGCAGCGATACCACCAGCTACCGCGATTGTTAAATCTATCGGGGAGGGATTTGTGCGGGCGATCACCTCACCCGGGACCTCCTGCAGCAGGATAAATGGCAAACTGCGATTGAGCCAGGTCCACAGGAATGAAACCACGATTGCGACGATAGCACCCTGGATGACCCCGCTGATCGAATCACGCAGCAAGTGACCATCACCGGTGATGGAGGCCATGCCCATACCCAGGATCGGCGACATCAGCGGGGCGACCAGCATGGCTCCGATGATGATCGCCACCGAATTGGTCAGCAATCCCATGGTGGCAATCGTGCAGGACAG
>JALHTN010000283.1 GCA_022865865.1 Anaerolineales bacterium | reverse complement strand
TAACCTTATGGCACTTATAAAACAAAGAGAAGAAACTGAGGTCTTTATTTCAGATCGATTCCAGCAGGCTGTCTCTCTACATGTGCTTAAAAACCTGTTAAAAAGGGTCGAAGCCCAGGTTCCTTTGCTGCTCGGCATCCATGGCCCTTCCGGAGAGGGAAAGACCTTTCAGTGTGAGCACATCTTGAAGAACATGGGGGTAAAGCGGTTCTTAGTATCTGGCGGGCAGCTTGACAATCCTATCGCCGGTCACCCTTCAGCATTCATCCGCAACACCTACATTAAAGCCAGCGAAAGCATCCGCAGCGGTGGGGCGAGCTTGGCTGTCGTTCTGGTCAATGATGTTGATACCGGCCTCGGAACATGGGGCAAATCAGAGAAACACACCATCAACCAGATCAACGTATTTGGCGAATTGATGCACCTGGTTGACTATCCATCACTGGTCGAAGGAAAAGAAACCATCCGTGTTCCGATCATCGTCACCGGAAATGATTTCACCAAGCTTTATAATCCGCTGGTCCGTGCTGGCAGGATGTCAGCCTTCGAGTGGATCCCCACCACGGAAGAGAAAGCCGAGATTATTCAATCGATCTTTCCCGAACTTACTAGTGAAGAGTGTTATAAGCTGGTCGTGGAATTGAACGAGAAGTTGATGGGAGAACTCCCGGAACAAATTAAATTCTTGCCGGTCGCCTTTTTCTCCCACCTGCGGGCAAACCTTCTGGATGAGGACCTTTGGGATGAGGTCGAAGAATCCGGATTGGATAAAACGGTTGACAGCATCCTGCGGGGATTTGAACCCGATCTCTCCACCAAGATTTATTACGAGCGGATCCTCGAGAAAGGCATTGAACTCGCCCGCTCTGGTAAACTGATCAACCATTTGCAGGCCTCCAGCCTGGTGAATTGGCGGCAAAGCTGACGGAAAAGAATATCTCGTTTAAGCATTTATAGCTGGATTGGAGATACAGAAGACCCTAAGGATTATAAGACCTTAGGGTCTTTTCTTTATTAATTAGAATCTCTTTATCTCGTTGTCCGGTATCCTCACTCTAAATTAAACGTGGTACCCGTCGTGACGCTATCCCCAGTTATATCCTGATGTGGTGACATTGGTCATCATGGCAGGATAACAACCAATAAATCTTCAAACAACTTATGACTACTTTAACGCAAACCATGACAATTACCTCACTTCCAACATATAACTATTCAATTATCTTGGGATCAATATCATAACCAAATTCTTTTTAAGATTTCACAGCAAAAAATTTGTATACCCGTTCGTCACTCTCTACACACTCAGGTGTTATATACTTTTGCAGCGAACACAATCGAGAGAATTTGATGCGGATTTTTTACCACAACATTCCATAACATTGATATCAACGAACAATTAGAGTTAGATCAGAATATCATCCTGGAACTGGCAAAATGTCGTTTCACCTTTATAATCATGACTGATTTCGGAGCAATCGGTGTTTATTGCTGACTGAAATTTAGAGGAGATGTAATGACCGAAGAAGGAAAATCTAGTAATGAGACTACACCTGTATTGCCATTCTATGAGCGACCTCAAGTCCAAATGGTCGATCTCCCAATTGGCGCAGGCATACCATTTGGGTTTGAACGGATAACAAATCCTAAAATTGGAATCAGCGGAGTATATGGAGCCTGGGGGAAGAGCTATGATAATGCCACGCTCCCTGAATTGGTTGAGCAATCCACAGGCACACCTTTAGGTGAAAGCGAACGTATGGACCTGGCACCCCTAGGCTTCATGCATCGCCACCACCTGCCTGGATTCTCCGACCAGGATCATATTGAGA
Source organism: Anaerolineales bacterium (assembly GCA_022865865.1). The sequence goes on along the minus strand of JALHTN010000283.1, from coordinate 14,675 downwards.
TCGAAACCCAGGTCGGCTCCCGTCTACTGCAAGAAGCAGCCAACGCATCTGGATGGGACCCGGAGGAGGTTGATGCAGTCCTGATCGGTACCAGCGGACCCGTCAGCGAAAATTTCACAGAGGAGATCGCATCCCGGGCTGGAATAAGGGAGGATGCATTAAAAGTTAGCGTTCATAAAGCATGTGATAGTTCTACTGGCGCATTGCACCTCACATTGAATCCCGACCTAAGCTATAACAAAAGATCCAGATTCAACCTGGCGCAAATATTAAAAGGGAAAAAAGTTCTCGTTGGTGGAATTGAAGGATTAAGCAGGGCCGTACAAAAATCCTTCGACAAGGATGCACTGCAGCTTTTCGGTAATGGTGCTGGTATTATCGGATTAATCCCTGGCAGGTCGATGGAATTCTTAGTTGGCGATACCCAGGAAGTTTATGATGAGCAGGGAGTGTTAGCGGTACATATGTATTATCCTCACTCTCGACAGATCCATGGACAATCGATGGTCGAAGTATCAGAAATCAATCCACATAGCTTGCGCTTCGCTGGATTAATGAACGAACCCACCAATGGATTACCGGTAAAAATGGCTGGCTCCATGGGCATGGTTAAGCTTTTCGTTCGCAATGGTGTCACCATTGTTCACAAGGTTTATGATTCTTATCGCGATAAGATGGAGCAGCTGGGCACAATTGGAAAATCAATCGAAGTTGCGATCGTCCACCATGCCAACCTTAAAATTAATACTTTGAAACAAAAAAATCTCATCAAGGAAGGCATTAATCTCCCGATGCCTTGGGTGATCAAGGAATTTGGTAATGTCAGCGCCGCCTCTAACATGATTGCTTTCTTAAGGGAGCTGCCAAAAATGAAACCCGGTGATCACATCATGTTCGATGGTTTCGGTGCGGGCACCTATTACGATGTTTTTGTTGTCTCATTAGGAGAAGGTGTGGAATAAGCCCATGGTCAATTTATGAACTCCTCTCATAAAAAAATATTTCTTGTTTGTTTGCAAAATTCTACTGAAAATTGCTGAAAACAAAAAAGAGTGGCGATTGATAATCAATCACCACTCTTTTCTCATCATACCGTAATCCCTAGTTTTTCAAGATTTGAGAAAGAAACAATTTGGTGCGGTCTTCTTGAGGGTTATGAAATATTTCATGCGGGGTGCCGCTTTCCACGATTAATCCTTCATCAAAGAAATACATGCGGTCTGCCACCCCGCGAGCGAAACCCATTTCGTGAGTCACCACCACCATGGTCATCCCGCTCTTTGCTAACTCGATCATCACATCCAGCACTTCTTTGATCATTTCAGGGTCAAGGGCTGATGTGGGTTCATCAAAGAGCATGATTTTCGGCTGCATAGCCAGTGCTCGCGCGATCGCTACCCTTTGCTGCTGCCCACCCGAAAGCTGGCCTGGATATTTTTGAGCCTGCTCGGGAATTCCTACCCGCTCTAATAACTCCATTCCTATTTCTTCCGCTTCTTGTTTCTTCCATTTCCTGACCCAGATAGGTGCCAGAGTTACATTGGAAAGAACTGTGAGGTGCGGAAAGAGGTTGAACTGCTGGAATACCATTCCTGTTTCCATGCGAATTTTCTCAATATTACGCACATCATGACTCAGCTCGATGCCATCAACGATAATCTGACCTTGTTGATGTTCCTCCAAACGGTTAATCGTGCGGATAAAAGTTGATTTTCCAGAACCAGAAGGACCAAAGATGACCACTACTTCCCCTTGTTGGACCTCCAAATCGATTCCTTTGAGAGCGTGAAAATCGCCAAACCATTTATGCACATCCTGGGCGATAATGATGGGCATTTGATCTTGAGTCTGTTCGTTCATATCCAACTCCATATCAACCAGAGCAGCTGCTTGAATTGATTACTTATCGCTCTCCAACTCCAAGTGAAGCTTCCAATCGCCGGCTGGCATGAGACATCATATAGCTAAGTATCCAGAAAACAACGGCGATAAAGCCATATACTTCCATCTGCAAACCGATATACTGAGGATCAGAATTCAGGATTGAGCGCCCAACTGCCAAAAGTTCAAGCACCGCAACGCCTGAAGCAAGGGTCGTATCTTTAAACAAGGAAATGAATTGACCAACGATGGGCGGGATAACGATTCTCAACGCTTGAGGCATGACGATCAGCGCAGTTATCTGGAAATTTGAATGTCCAAGGGCTTTGGCAGCCTCGGTTTGTCCATAAGGTACAGCTGCTAAACCTCCCCGCACATTCTCTGCTGTATAAGCAGAACTGAAGATGGTCATTCCTAATAACGCCCGCATCAGCCGGTCAATTCGAATCCCAGGCGGTAGGAATAATGGCAAAATCAAGGAAAAAAGGAATAATATACTGATTAGTGGCACCCCACGGATCGCTTCGATGAATACCGTGCAAATGATGCGGATTATCGGCAGCGAGGATCGCCGGCCCAAGGCTAACATTACTCCGAGGGGAAAGGATAATATGATCGCTCCAACTGCCAGAAGTAAAGTCACCAGAAGCCCCCCCCACAAGTTTGTTGGCACAATCGTTAAAAAGCCGAGCATTGGAGTACCATACAGCAGCAGTAGGCTGACGACCAATGAGAATACCCAGGCTATTAACAGATTTCTTGAAGTGATTTTATTGATCCCGCCAAGTAGATATCCAAGGGCGATAATCCCCAGATTCGCAAGTAAAGCCGCTCGCATCCACAGGTCAAGAGTCGCTACCGGTGCTGGCCAAAAAGCAAGGAATAAGAAGAAACCAGCATAGGTCAAGGTGAGAACACGCATCATACCGCTCCACTTACGCCAGCTCATACCCACCATTAATGAGTAAATCGCAAACAGCAAACCCACTCGCCACAATTGATCACGCGGATATTGTCCCACCAGGTATAGAAATGGAAATTTAAGCACCGGTTCCCAATCAGCTTGTGTAAAGATCCAACGAAGAAGACCGCTGACAACCAGATAAATTAAAGCCAAGGAAACAACTGTCAACAAGCTGTTGAACCAGCTGTTGAATAAATTCTTTCGAATCCAGGTGATTAATCCAGGTGGCTCAGGAGGGCGGATATCTTCTGTAGAATTTGTCACGTCAGAAACCATTATCTCTCGACCAATTGAATACGGCGGTTATAAATATTGAGGATTAATGAAGTCATCAAGCTGATGCTCAGGTAGACAGCCATTATTACAGCAAAGACCTGAACAGCTCTGCCTGCTTGATTAATCGTCGTCTTGCCAATGAAGAATAATTCCGGGTACCCGATGAAAATTGCCAGGCTGGAGTTTTTGGTCAGGTTAAGGTATTGGCTGATTAAGGGTGGGATTATCACCCGTAATGCCTGTGGGACAATAATCAGGCTTAATAATTGAGAATAATTTAGTCCGACCGATCTGGCAGCCTCCAATTGCCCCCGATCAACTGCCTGGATTCCAGCCCGGACCACCTCGGCAATAAAAGCTGCCGTGTATGTGACCAGCCCCACCAATAAGGCCGCGAATTCAGGTGTCAGTTGGTATCCACCACTGAAATTAAATCCATTGATTACAGGAACATCCGCTTCTAATGGCTTGCCCCCAGAAATTAATAACCCAATCAGAGGCAGAACTACCAATATACCTAAACTGACGAATCCGAAATAAGTGCTGCGGCCGGTCTTCTCCTGCAATCTTCGCAAATAAATCCAGGCGATGACTGCCAATATCACTGCCAGCAATATCGATATGACAAATGGCCATCCATTCGGTGTCACTCTGGGCCAGGTGAGGTATAAACCGCGTTGGCTGAGATACATCGGACCTGGCAAGATAATACTTTCCTGTACATCTGGCAGTCTGGTGAAAAATCCCCGGTACCAAAGCAGCAAGAGAATCAATAAGGGTATATTGCGGTGAAACTCAATATACACTAATGCCAACCGGCTCACCAGCCAGTTGGTTGATAAGCGGGCGATCCCGACCAAAGTCCCCAGAATCGTGGCAAAGAAAATTCCCACGATGGCGACTTTCAAGGTGTTGAGCACGCCAACTAAAAATGCATATAGGAATGATCGCGATGGATCATAGGGGATGTCAGATTCGCCGATTGGAAATCCAGCCGCTTCCTGGATAAATTCGAATCCTAAAGACAATCCTCTTTGTTCAGCTGCATTGATTGCATTGACCACGCCCCAATAGAGCAATCCTATCACCACGATCGCGGAAATAATTTGAGCTGCGATGCGTAAAACACGTTCGTCCCGCCAGAGAGGCACCTGGCTGTGAAATTGGATCGCATCCGCTGGGTATTTTTCAGGCGGCATATTTGATATCAAGTTGAGGGATATGACCCTTGACAGGAATCATATCCCTCAACAAACTAATTGTTTGGATTACCGCATCGGTGGAGCGTAGATCAAACCACCATTGCTCCAGAGATTGTTCTGCCCGCGCGGCAGATCGAGACCGCCGGGGCCAATATAGCGATCAAAGATCTCGCCATAATTGCCGACTGCTGCCACAGCTTTGGCAATCGCGTCCACAGGCAGACCGAGATCAGATTGGCCCCACTCACCCTCGGCACCTAATAAGCGGCGAACTTCAATGTTATCACTGGATTTCATTTGTTCGACATTGCCTTGATTGACCCCCAATTCCTCAGCATTAATCAAACCCCAGATAACCACTTTCACGATATCGAACCACTGGTCATCCCCGGATGGAACAGCTGGCGTGAGCGGTTCCTTAGAGATGGTGACATCCAGGATCATGTGGTCATCAGGATTGGCAAATCCCTGTCTCACAGAGGCTAATTGGGACTTGTCGCTGGTCGTTGCATCACAGCGACCTTCCTCGTAGGTGCTGTAAACCGTAGCCGTATCCTCAAAAGTCACCGCGGTGAAATCTAACCCACGCTGCCGGAAAGAGTCTGCCAGGTTCAATTCGGTTGTGGTGCCGCTGGTGACACATACCGTAGCGCCGTCCAGCTGCTCGATCTCTGTGATGCCGCTTGCAACAGGTACCATGTACCCCTGACCATCGTAGAACCATACTGATGCGAAGTTTCCCCATTGGGCATCACGCGTGCTGGTCCAGGTGGCATTTCGAGAAAGGATATCAACCTCTCCGGTTTGCAGTGCCGGACCTCGTTCGGCCGCGCTGAGGGGTACAAATTCGACTGCATCCGCATCACCCAGCAGAGCAGCTGCGATCGCGCGGCACAGGTCGATGTCAAAGCCAACATTGCGCCCATCTGCATCCAGCTCACCAAATCCGGCCAGGTCAGTCCGGCTTCCGCAAACAACCTTACCTCGATCCTCGATTGCCTTTACTATTGCGCCTGAGGTGGGTTCGCTCGATTGACAAGCGGTTGCAAATATGGCCAACAGGATAAATATCGATGTTACTAAAAAGATTTTACGGGACATGTTTTCTCTCCTCCAGCTTGTTTGTTTATAGAACGGATTTAATATAAAACTTGGGAGTTTGCGTAAATTAAATAACTTTGGACAGCACCTCCTTTTTATTCCTTGCTAAATTTAGTTTAATTTGATTGGTAAGAACCGATAGGTAGAATTTGTAAGTAATTGCGAAATTGTAATTTTGCAATCACCGTTGTGATTCCCTTCCTGAAATGGAATCAACGTATTCTGATAATTATAGGGAATAATTCACCATAGGGCAAGCGATTCTTATGAATCAATACGATTAATAACCCGTTTTGGTTCGAGAAATCCTGATTATTGAGGGTTTATGCACGATTGCCCCAATTTAAGCGGTTTCATACGCTTGCATAAGCCACATAATTAACTCCGCATTCACTTGGTTTTTATCCGCGATGCGGACGCGATGAGTAACCATGGCATTAATAACTGTCAGATGGTTCCAACCCATCATTGGAATCGAATCCTTTGAGATTGACCCCCACATCGATTCGGGTTTTTGTTGATGGTTGCACAATGGCGAACTGTTTAGTGCGGCGCAAGCTAACATATGCTTTCTTGGGTGCGATCCCAACGTCCTCTCATAAACCTTTCACTGCTTCGATGATGGCATCATAAATCTGGCGCAGATCGATTTTACACCCAGAGTATTGCTGATCAATGAGTGAACCTCCAGATGGAGGTTGCCCATCGTCAGCCTCACGCGATTTTAAAACAACCAGGTTGGCATATCCGTAAGTCAACCCGTACTCAGTCTTCAAATAATCGATATTCGCTTTATGCTTTAAAAACCTGGCTTTCTTCAACAATCTTGAGCTACTGATCCAGATTCTTTCCAGTTTTGCTTTCCAAATTTTAGAGCATAGTATTGGTCATCTCGTCAACATTAGATGGCATCCAAATTCGAGATTTATGACCTTTCATACCACAAAATTAATTCGAATTATGATACCTCAATTCAATCCGCTTGAATTGGTGCTGGATGGTTAAACCAGGGATCACCACGCTGCCGGGGCACGATCTTCAAAGAAACCACCACTGGGTCCATCATCCGGCAGGGTTGCCAACCAGATGATGGTATCGGCTCCTTGGGCTAAGCTCCTGGGCGCATTCGCTCCGCCCATATCCGAACGTACCCATCCCGGCGACATGGTATTTATTTTAATATTATCATCCTTGATCTCGTCCGCCATGATGCGGGTCATACCATTCATCGCAAGTTTGGAGAGCTTGTATGCGGCAGAACCGCCACCCATGCTCGCGATTGATCCCATTCCCGAGGACACATTGACGATTCTTCCATATCCGATTTCCTGCATCATGGGTAGAAATTCTCGACACATCTTTAAAGCTCCAAAAAAATTGATTTCCAATGTCTCCTGGAGTTTTTTTTGTGGCAAATCAAATATGCTTACCCCTCGGTCAAGAAAAACCCCGGCATTATTAACCAGGATATCGCATCGCTTGAATTTCTCACTTACAAAATCTTTCAACCCTGCAACACTTCCAGAATCAGATACATCCAATTGGTGGTACAGCAGATCACCACCTTCCTTGCTCAATGAAGCAACTGCCTTTTTCCCAAAATTCTCATCCCGGCTGGTAAGAATCGTGATAATCCCTTTCTGGCTGAGCTGGCGGCAGGTCTCCAAGCCGATCCCCCTGTTTGCTCCTGTAACGATTGCTATCTTTTTGTTTGTCGATTCCATTAAATAACCTCAATTAGATATATTCAGACCTGATTTTCGATTGTAGTTATTGAGCCATCACGTGTTGCAGGTTTTGGATCGCCGCAAATTCTAAATCGTGAACGATGATCACTTTATCAGCGATCTCAATGCGCATCTCCTCAGCCTGGGACTCGCTCAAAGGAAATTCTTTGCTCACCAGGGTTTGAATCTCTGACAACCGGCTGTTGATCTGGCGTATCTCCTCTAAGGCTGATGATCCCTGGTCAAGAAATAGATGGTGTTTTGCCAGCATTAATGTTCGTGTCTCCATAAATAAAGGAATTTCATCCGGCAGCAGGGTGTTTGCCAGATTATTCCAAGCCACAGCACTTTTTCGAAATTGACCTGCGATTACCACCAGTTCTGGTTTTGCTAACAAGATACTGGCTTCATCCAGGAATTGAGCATATAAATCGCGCTCAGCACCACCGTCTTTTCCAAAAATACTGATATCTTGGAAAGCTGATATCAATCCAGCATACATCCTTGAGCCTGGCGGGAATTCCTTTTTCCAGCTGCTGCCCTGACCCGGTTTCAATAATAGATTTATCCATTTCTTGAAAGCTAAAAAGCCAAAATTATTTTTCGATCCTTGTGGTGGTGGTTGGATATAGTATTGGATGCAATCTCTGAGACCATCTTCTACTGCTGAAACCAATTTATCCGGATTTGGAGGTTCATAGGCCAGAAGGTGGTATTTGTTCTTCTTGGTGCGACCCCGTGCACTGGTCAATTCCTCAGCTGTAATTGATAATGGCCTCCTTGAGCGATCAGCTATCCATACCATTCCATCATCTTGATCATATCCATAAACCAGAATAGGCAGCATCGCCCACATCCCATCGTCATGGGCTGTTGCGTTGTAAGGCAAACTATACATATCCGCATAAACAACCGCAGGTGAACCTGCCTCGAGTTCACCCAATAAATTCTTCACCCCCTTCTCCGGGCTGGCAGTTTGAATTATTTTGGTCTGGATTTCAAGCCGCTGGTAAATAGTTTCTAAAGGAGCAAATGTATTCCGGGTAAGGATGCGCACCATCGGGTCATATCCTTGGTAATCGAACGTGTAGTACCCCATAACGATCCCGCCGCTGATCCCTAGCAATATTGCTTCGCTATACGGTTGACCGGTATGTGGAGCTCGAACACTCTTGTATGCAAAATAATTTCGCAAACTGCCCGTTTCCCAGTGCAGTCCTTGGAATTGGTCATAATCACTCAATATTGGCATAATTCTTTTCTCCAAATTAGGACCTATTATAGCAATACTATTTTCAATTTCTAGATTTGAATGTTGAACAATTTTCCAATCGAATTGGTAGCTTTATAGATGGGAATATCATCAACTGCTGGTAAATTCCCCGACCTTGTGATTCTAATATCCAGCTTTAATCCATAAGTTCAGAATTGAAATTGATCTGATCCCCAACATTTTTCCTGAAGATGGGAATTCACATAGTGAGTTTGACGAATATGAATAGAGATCGTAAATTCTTAATTATCATCATCGGGGTGTTATCCCTGATTGTTGGATGTTCACAAAGCGAGCAGACGGCTACATCAATACTTCTTGAGAATACAGTAGAAACGCCAACTGGACTTCCAACACCTGCACCTCCGAGTGTTGACCCAACTCTAGCTGCTACTGCTAGGGCTTTCAGCCTTGGAGACAATATATTCCGGGAGGCTGATGAGATGCTGATGGTTTATGTCCCAGGTGCTACTTTCCAAATGGGCAGCAGCGAGGATCAAATCGAATCAGTGATCTTAATGTGTGAGCAATACCCAAATCAATGGAAGAAATGCGACCAAGACTGGTTTGAGATTGAATCCCCACAATTTCCTGTCACAGTCGACCCATTTTGGATTGACAGCACTGAAGTAACCAACTTCCAATATGAGCGATGCGTGGCAGCTGGCGTTTGTCGAGCATCTCGTTTGGAGAACAACCCGGCTTACAATGGAGCTGATTATCCAGCAGCGGGATTGCCATGGCAGGATGCAGCAGATTATTGCAATTGGGTGGGGGGTGAGCTTCCAAGCGAGGCCCAATGGGAATATGCTGCGCGAGGCAAGCAAGCTTCCATATTTCCGTGGGGAAATGAATTCTTTTGTGAGGCAGGCAATCTCTATGATCCAGATACCAACTGTGACGATGGATTCCCAGAACCAGCTCCGGTGGGCAGTTTTCTTGCAGGGATTAGCTGGTGTGGGGCATACGATATGGCAGGTAATGTTTGGGAATGGGTGGCAGATCAGTTTGGGGATTACCCGATAGAAACCAAGACTGCATCAAAGCAATCCACTTCCTCCCCTAAACACATCCTGCGTGGTGGCAGCTGGGGATATCCACCTGCATTCAGCCGCAGTGCCTATCGTTATGTCGTCGATCCCGAAGCGAACTACCTCGCGGTAGGATTTCGCCGCTCGGTATCACTGCGTGAATAACATTTTGAAATATGAAATTTTTGCTCATCAGGGAAATATCTTCTCATCTAGGGATTGCGACCGTCAACACGATCACCCAACCATTTTTATGGATTACTTGACTGCTGCTTGAGCTCTCATCAATGAACGTGGTTGATCTCCCTCACCTTCAATTTATCTTTCAAGAAGGATCCCGTATAGCTTCCATCGATACCGATCAATGCTTCGGGGGTTCCTTCTGCGACAATATACCCGCCCTTGTCACCACCTTCAGGCCCGAGATCGATGATCCAGTCCGCGCATTTTATAACATCCATATTGTGTTCGATCACAATAACAGAATTTCCCGCCTGTACTAATCGGTAGAGCACATCCAACAGCCGCTGAATATCTGCGAAATGTAAACCTGTAGTTGGTTCATCAAGGATATAGAGAGTCTTTCCGGTTGCTGCTCTGCTTAACTCTTTCGCTAACTTAACCCGCTGCGCTTCTCCGCCGCTCAGGGTCAATGCGCTCTGACCCAATTTAATATAATCAAGACCCACATCATGCAGGGTTCGTAAGATGCGTGCGATGGCAGGGATATTCTCAAAGAAGACCAGCGCTTCCTGGACATCCATCTCAAGCACATCTGCAATGGTCTTGTCTTTATAAGTTACTTCTAATGTTTGACGGTTGAAACGCCTCCCAGTACATTCCTGGCAGGTCACCCAAACATCGGGCAGAAAATGCATTTCAACCTTCTTGGTCCCATAACCTTTGCATGCCTCACATCTGCCGCCCTTGGTATTCATACTGAAGCGTCCAGGCTTATAACCACGCGCTTTCGCTTCCGGGGTCAACGCATATAATTTTCGGATTTCATCCATTACTTTCGTATAGGTGCTGGGATTCGAGCGCGGATTGCGACCAATTGGGGACTGAGTGATGTTGATCACCTTGTCGATTTGATCGAGACCATCAAATCCATCGAAAGGTCCGGGAACTGCTTGAGAGTTATGCAATATCCTCGCTAAAGCAGGATGAAGGGTCTTCGAGATCAAGCTGCTTTTTCCTGACCCGCTGACACCAGTTATGCAGGTCATGACCCCCACTGGTAAGCGCGCATCAATTCCTTTCAAATTATGCAAACGAGCACCTTTCAGTGTTAGCCATCCTAGGGGCTCTCCCCTCTTATATCCCCCTGGTGGTAAGACTACTTTCTCACCTGAGAGGTACTTACCGGTGAGAGATTCCGGATCCGCGATAATCTCTTCTGGTGTACCTGCAGCCACCAGCTTCCCACCCAGAATACCGGGTCCTGGTCCCAGGTCAATTATCCAATCCGCAGTCCTCATGGTGTCATTATCATGCTCAACCACAAGAACTGTATTACCGATATTCCTCAAATGGGTTAGCGTATCAAGTAGTGCCCGGTGATCACGTGCATGCAGCCCGATGGATGGCTCGTCCAGGATATACAGAACACCAACTAAGCCACTGCCAATCTGGCTAGCCAAGCGGATGCGCTGACCTTCTCCGCCGGATAAGGTGGGTGCGGGGCGGTCCAAGCTGAGATAGTAAAGTCCAACATTTTTTAAGAAACCCAACCTTTGATTGATCTCATCTATCAACTCCTTGGCAATGAAATACTGTTCCGAATCCAGGCTGGATGGCAGGCCTGATACCCAATCAGAAACCTTTTCAATGCTGAATGAAGTGACCTCAGGTAGACGAAGGTCAGCTACAGTCGTGAAGCGCGCTTCCGGAGTCAATCGTTCCCCCTCACACGAGGGGCACGGTAGTTTATTCATAAACTGCATGTAATAACGCCGTGAACCCTCCGATTTTGTTTGCCTGAACAGACGGTTGATATGAAATATTGCACCTTTTGCTTCCCGGTTGCTCTCCCCTCGCCACGAGCCATCCTTGGATTCATAACGGATCGGAATCTTCTCATCACCAGAACCATAAAGATATGTGTGCCGAAATCTCTCTGGAAGGTCTTTCCAAGGCTCCTCAAGGTCGACACCATAATAGATTGCCAGTTGATCCAGGATCTTGGCACCCCATCTATTACCATTTTTCTTGCGCAGATTTCCGTGATATGTCGAAGCCCCATCCAGCAAAGAGATATCCGGATTAGTAATGATCAAATCCGGATCGACCTGGAGCTTCACCCCCAACCCATTACAATCTGAGCACATTCCAAAGGGTGAATTGAAGCTAAAAAGGTGTGGCTGCAGCTCCGAAAAGCTGATCTCACAGTGGGGACAGGAATTATGTTCACTCAGTAAGATCTCATCGTCTTCCAGCAATACGAATATCGTCCCACTGCCCACCTGGAGAGCCGTCTCAACCGAATCTGCAATTCGCAGTCTAAATTCTTCATCCAAATTTCCCGGGATAATTAATCGGTCCACCAATATATCGATGCGATGTTTCTTATTCTTATCCAGATTGATATCCCTCTGCTCAGCATCCTGCAAATCTATAAGGTCTCCATCTACCCTCAACCTGGTGAATCCCGATTGCATTAAATCCTGGATCAGTATTTTATGTGTCCCTTTCCGGTTGCGCACCTGGGGTGCTAATATCTGAAATCGCGTAGAAACCGGTAGTGCAGCCAGTTGAGCAGTGATATGCTGTGCTGTTTGGGGCTGCACAGCACGACCACATTGTGGGCAGTGAGGTAACCCTATGCGCGCATATAAGACCCGCAAATAATCCAGGATCTCAGTCACCGTACCAACAGTCGACCTAGGATTCTTGCTCACAGTTTTTTGTTCAATGGCAATGGTAGGGCTTAGACCAGTGATTTGATCTACCTTTGGTTTTTCCATTTGGTCCATGAACTGGCGTGCGTAGGATGACAAGCTTTCTATATACAGCCTTTGGCCTTCAGCATAAATCGTATCAAATGCCAGGGAGGATTTTCCGCTGCCGCTTACACCCGTGATCACAACCAATTTATGCCTTGGAATCGTGACGTTTATGTGTTTAAGGTTGTGCTGATAAGCACCTCGCACAATAATATCCCCAATGCCAATCGGGTCAGAAGGAGTAGACTGGTTGATGTCCATGTACGCGGGAGGGTCATACGGTTGATATTCAGCAGGATCCAGGGTTATTTGACTTTGTTTACTTTCTTCCATGCTTAATTCTTTTAGACGACTGGAATCTGATCTCATCATTGAATCAATGTTGATCATCTGAATAGGATCAACAATACCCAATGTACGCATATGGTCGTAGATCAGTTGGCTGCGCGGCATGCTATCGTATAGATTGCGCAGCTCATCAAAGCAATGATCTCCATTCAAGGTCAGCACTGCTATCTGATCAAGTAGAGCTTTATCATCGATGCTTAAATCCCTGTCTGCTTTCATTGCAAAGTTATCCCAACTATCGCCAGGATTCAACTCGATCTTATTCAAACTCTGGAAATCATGCAGCAGGTTCCCACGGATGCAGGGAAAGCCCTTCCAATTTCCGCTGAAGCGAAAGTAGGATGATTTGATCTCTCCCACACGTGCTTTTTGCCATGCACTTCCCGCAAGGTAGAAATCACGATCATATTTCAGATCGGTTACATCGATATTGATCTGGAAAGATTGGCGTTGAATATCATCTATTTGAGCATCGGCGAGGATCCAGCGTGCCTCTTTTTCGTACCAGTATTCTGTTATCCAGTGATCATATTTCATGACCCCTTGAGGATCTAGATATGATGCAAATCCAACCCGCATGCGTGCTGGTATACCAGTGTGCCGCAGCATAGATGTCAGCAGCACTGCGAAGTCACGACACATACCCACCAATCGCTCCTCGGGTCTCCTGGTTTCTGTCAGAGGGGCTGAATCAAGATCTTGTATTCGTTGGAGGATTTGTTTTATTGTTCGTAAGTGCTGCTCTGATTGTTGGTTCTGGCTCAAGGAGACATGATAAGCCTCAGCCACCAGTTTGTGGATGATCAATCCATGAATCGATTCAATCAAATCCAATGGCGAACCTGGCAGCTGATCGAAAAGTTCAGCATATGGGCCAGGATCAGTTATTGAGCTCTGAGTTCGATAATAATCTAGCATAGGAAACCTTTTGCTCAAAAAAAAGTTGCTTGGCGAGGTTTTGAATATTCGACAATTATACAGCACATTTGTTCTGTTTTTCGTTTTACATTCTTAATATTTTCGTTTGGCTTGACTACAAAGGCAAAATATTCAGCTCTCTTTATATCCCCCTGTTGTATACCCCATCTTTCGACCCCATCTCACCCCTGCATGGGATTGATCAAAACACTGTTGATGTTCTATGCTAATCAACACTGAACGAATAATTGGAAAATCATTTATTGGTGATAGGGTTCAAAATTATTTCTATGCATAAATATAATCGCCCGGAGACTTTTCAACTTGGTGAATTTTACTTGTTTCGAGAGCGTTCGATTAACAGAAAATACCACGATTCATCAATAGTCAAGTTCAGTAACTACACTGCCTGTCCTGCATACGTGATCATTCAAAACAAGGATGGGGAAAAAATTCGTTGTCCACGTGACGACCTATTCAAAATAAGTGATCCCAACCTCTTATTGCCACTATTTCGATTAGCTTCTCTATACGAACGGATCAAATTCTCATCTGGGTTCATTGGCTCATTTTTTTGCTGCGCTATTTGGAAATGGGATCAATGATAATTAAGAGTACTTAATTTATTAAGATGCCCAATAAGGTAATAATTCCTGGATCTTAATTCCCATATTGATTACTTTTTGAAGGGTTTCAGGGTGTTAGAATTGAGTCAGATGATGGACTCATCAAATGGATACCCAAAATAATCAAACGAGTCAAAGATCAAAGATCAATCCAGCAAAAGTATTGCTGCCCCTAGGTTTAGGTACAGCTCTATCGTTGATGGGTGATGCAACTCTTTATACCGTATTACCAACGCATGCGAGTGAAGCCGGGATTACTTTAGCTGCGGTGGGGATCATATTAAGTGCTAATCGCATAATTAGATTATTCTTGAATGGACCAGCTGGGATTGCTTACGATCGTTCCCTTCGACGACGGTTATTCATTCCAGCTCTGCTCATAG